>CAZWMF010000168.1:0-7987 GCA_964634535.1 uncultured Opitutaceae bacterium
CAGAACACGCTCACGGTCATCTCCAACGACCTGATCAAGCAACCGGCCCAGCTGGTCAGCTGCACCCTGGCGGTCGTCCTGCTCGCCTACCAGGAACAGGGCCTCGTGCTGGTTCTCGTCTGCCTGCTGACGGTCCCGTTTGCCGTCATTCCCATCCGCTACGTCGGCAAGAAGATGGTCATTCGCGCCATTCAGCTGCAGGGTCAGGCCGGCACGATCACCGATCGGTTCACGGAGAATCTGGCGGGCATCAAGGAGGTTCGCGCCTTTGGACTCGAACAGGTGGAGGTCGACCGGTTCGCCCGGCTGAGCCAGGCCCTGGTGCGGGCTCAGATGAAAGTCGTCAAGTATGCCCAGGCGTTGTCGCCGAGCATCGAGATCCTGTCGGCGCTCGGCATCTCCGTCACGTTCGTCTACGCCTACCGCTACAACGTGCACAGCGGGAGCTTTCTCGGCATCCTGACCGCGCTCTACCTGAGCTACGACCCCATCAAGCGGCTCGGCGCCATCAACAACGAAACCAAGCGCGGTTCGGCCTCGCTCTTGCGGCTCGAGGAAGTCCTGCACGAACCCGACACGATCGCCGACCCGCCAAACCCCGTCTCGGTCGGCCGCCTGCGCGGCGCCATCGCCTTCCAGCAGGTGACCTTCGCGTACAAGCCAAATGAGCCGGTGTTGCGCGACGTGCAGGTCGACATTCCACCCGGTACGGTATGCGCTCTCGTCGGCCCGAGCGGGGCCGGCAAGACCACGTTCGCCAGCCTCGTGCCCCGGTTCTACGACGTGACCGCCGGCCGACTCGCCATCGACGGCCTCGACGTGCGCTCGATGCGTTTCTCCGACCTGCGGCGCAATATCGCGTTGGTGTCCCAGGATCCCGTCCTGTTCAACGAGAGCCTCCACCACAATCTCCTCCTCGGGCGACCCGACGCGACCCGCGACGAGGTGATCGCGGCGGCGCGCAACGCCAACGCCCATGACTTCATCAGCGCGCTGCCCCAAGGCTACGAGACCTTGGCGGGCGAACGCGGTTCGCGCCTGTCGGGTGGCCAGAAACAACGCATCGCCGTGGCCCGGGCGTTCCTGCGCAATGCGCCCATTCTCATCCTCGACGAAGCGACCAGTGCTCTCGACAGCGAGAGCGAGGCGGCGATTCAGGACGCCCTGCGGCACCTGATGGTCGGCAAGACCGTGCTGATCATCGCCCACCGGTTCAGCACGATCCGCGACGCTTCGCTCATTCTGGTTTTCGACCAGGGCTTGGTGGTCGCCCAGGGCACCCACGACACCCTCATCCGTGGGAACCTGCTCTATCGTTCGCTGTACGAACGCCAACAGGGTCAGCCGGTGACGGCCTGACGAACCCAGACCCCGGCGATGCCGAACCGAAGCCCAAGAATCAGCGTGCTGTTGCCGACCTACCGGTACGCGCGCTTCCTGCCGGAGGCGATCGATTCGATCCTGGCGCAGGACTATGCCGACTTCGAACTGGTCATCGGCGACGACGCTTCCGACGATGGCTCGGCCGATATCATCCGCCAATTCGCCGCCCGCGATCCGCGCATCCGTCCGCAGATCCACGCGCGCAATCTCGGCATGGTGGGCAACTGGAATTGGTGCCTGCAGCAGGCGCGCGGCGAATTCATCAAGTTCGTATTCGGCGACGATTGCCTGCCCTCGCCCCAGGCGCTCCGCCGCTTGTTGGACCTCCTCGCCGGCGAGCCGCGGGCCGTCCTGGCGGTGAGCGCGCGGTTGATTCTCGACGAGCGTTCGACCCGGGTCGATCTGTGGAACGACCTGGGCGCACCCGGCTACCAGGACAGCCGCGACGTCATCCTCCGCTGCCTGCAGCACGATCGCAATCTCATCGGGGAGCCGTCGGCCGTCCTCTTCCGGCGCGCGGCCGGCGTTCGCGGCTTTGACCCCAGCTTCCAGCAGATGGTGGATCAGGAGATGTGGTTCCATCTGCTCCTCCAAGGCGGGCTGGTCTATACCCCGGATCCCTTGTGCGCGTTTCGCCGTCATGCCGCCCAGCGGTCCGCCCTCAATCGGCAGGGCTCGGTCACGTCGGTTGAAACGATGCGGATCGTGGCCCGTTATTTTGATTTCTTCGCGAGCGCCTCCCAGGCCCGGCTGGGTTCGTTCGGCCTGCGTCGGCGCTTGTTTCGCCGCCTTTACTATGCGCGCAAGGAGCAGCCCCATACGGCGCTCGCGAGCGAAGCCGAGTCGGTGCTGATGCCCAAGCTCGGCCGCGGATGGTACGCCGCCTACTGGCTGCTGCATCGCCTGACCAAACCGTGGGAGAACCTGATCCGGCCCCGCTCGGCCGGCGTCTCCGGCCGGGCGTCGCGAAAATCATCCCAGCACCCCAAACACGAAGCCAACACCTCCGCCTGACTCCGACGATCCTTGTCATCCGTCGCCGTTATCTGGGCGACATTGTCCTGCTCGGCTCATTTCTGCGCAATCTGCGGGCGCACTGGCCCGAGGCGCGGATCTGCGTCCTGGTGATGGCAGCCTACGGCGAAGTCCTTGCCCTCAACCCGGACGTCGACCGCACTCTATTGGTGCCGGCGAATCCGGCCGGCTGGCCGGCCCTGCTTGCCCGCCTGCGGAGCCTGCGCTGCACCCATGTGTTCAACTTCGACAACACCGAAGGCACGGCCGCCCTGGCGCGGTGGACCGGCGCGCCGTTTCGATTGGGGCTGCACCACGGCGGCTACCGCCTGAAGCTACCCGGCTGCTACACGCACGCCGTCGACCATCCCAAGGACGAGCATGAGTCGCAGCCCATCACCGAGTATTACCTGAAGGCGCTGGGTCCGGCCGGGGTCCCTATCGTTAGCCGGGAGACCCGGCTCGTCCCGCGCGAAGCCGATATCGCCTGGATTCGCCGGTTCGTCGGCGCGGCCGGACCGGTGCTGCTCGTGCATCCCGGCAGCCGCAATCCCTCCCGCATCTGGCCGGCTGAACACTTTGCCGCGGTCTGCGATCGGGCCCAGGACGAACTGGGCGCGCACGTGGTGCTGGCCGGGGGCCCCGGCGACCTCGGCCTGTTGCAGGCGATCCGCGAGCGGGCCAAAACGCACGTGTACACCTGGGAGACGCCCTTGTCGGTGCCACGCTTCGCCGCGCTGGCCCGCACGGCGGCCGTTTTCCTGTGTCACGACAGCGGCCCCATGCACGTGGCGGCGGCCGTCGGCACGCCGGTCGTCGCCCTCTACGGCTCCCAGAATGCCACGCTGTTCCGACCCGCGGGCGACCACCACATCCTCGTCCAGCCCGCCCTTCCCTGCACGGCTTGCGTGGCGCCCGCGCAATGCGTGCCCGGCGATTCGTATCGCACGCTGTGCGTGCGCCGCATCACGGAAGACGAAGTGTTCGCCGCCCTGCAGAGGCAGTGGCGCCGTGCGACCGCCCGGCCGTCTTGACCATGGCCGCCCCCGCGCCCCTGGTGAGTTTCGGGCTTCCCGCGTATAATCGACCCGGTCTCTTGGCTGAGGCCCTGGCGGGGATCGCCGCCCAAACCGCCGCCGTCGACTACGAGGTGGTGGTCTGCGACGATGGCGACCGCGCTGAGGCGCGCCGGCTCACGGAGGCTTTTCCCGGCGGACGCGGTCGTTACTTGGCGAACCGGCCGGCGCTGGGGGCCGTGGGCAACTGGAACCGCTGCCTGCGCGAAGCCCGCGGCCGGTGGGTGAGCGTGCTCCACGAGGACGACACACTTTACCCGTGGTGGCTCGCTTCGGTCCTGCCCCGCCTGCAGGACGATGTGGCCGCCGTCTGCACGCGAACCGTGCAAGGCGCCACCCCACCCGCGCTCGACGCGCCGGTCGGCGTTCGCCCTCCGGCCGGGTGGCGTTACCGGCCTGCTTATTTTCTCAAGAGTTCGATGAGCCCGTTTCCCGGCGTCCTCATCCGCCGCGACGTGGCGACGGCGCTCGGCGGATTCGACGAGCGCTGGGGGCCGCTGGCCGACTACGAATTCTGGTACCGGCTGGCCTGCGCCGGCCCGGTGGAAGTCATGCGAACCCGGGCGGCGTTCTATCGGGTTTCATCCGGCCAATGGACCGAGCAGGCGTGGGAGCGCATGCTGCGCCTGGCCCACCTCCTGCGCCTGCGCATCGCCCGCGAACAGTTTTCGGACCGGCCGCGCGCGGGCCGCTGGCTCGCGCGATATTACACTTACCGCCATGCCCGGTCCTATGCCCGGCGGTTCCCGAACCGCCCGGCCGGACTCACGCGGGCGCTCCGTTTGGGGCGTATTCCTCTGTCCGGGATCCCCAGCGGTTGGGTTTGGGCGGCGCTCAAGCGTTTTGGGTAAGCCGGAGCAACCGCCGATCCGGCCATCATTGATAGTAAAGCGCGGAGGTCAGTTCCTGCTTTCGACCCAGCAT
This sequence comes from uncultured Opitutaceae bacterium, assembly GCA_964634535.1. Classification (GTDB taxonomy): domain Bacteria; phylum Verrucomicrobiota; class Verrucomicrobiia; order Opitutales; family Opitutaceae; genus Palsa-1447. Next base: position 4,398 of record CAZWMF010000168.1, read on the forward strand.
GGCAACAATCTCATCGATCCAAAGGCCGAACCGAACTCTTGCCGCGAGGATTTTGCCCGAGCGGCGGCGCCGCCGAAGCCTATCGAAACCACGAAGGCGAACGGTCTTTCCGGTTCATGGAACGAAACTAACTTGGCCGTTTGGGCCGGTTATGGGATGATCCCGGTTCCCGCCGATCCATGCTTTTGACCGTCGCCATCCTCACGTACAACCGGGCCGATCGCCTGCGGCAGACCTTGGCGGGGGTGGCCCGGCAGACGTTCCCGGCCGAACAGTTCGAGGTGCTGGTCGTCGACAATAACTCAACCGACGGCACGCGCGACGTCGTCGCGGAATTCGCCGGCGCGCGGCCCGCCCCGCGGCACCTCGTGGAGACCCGGCAGGGGCTCGACTACGCGCGCAACCGGGCGATCGCGGAGGCGCGCGGAGCCATCCTTCTGTTTGCCGACGACGATATCCTGGTGGAGCCGGATTGGCTGATGAACATGGCCGAACCGTTCGCGGCCGACTCCGGCGGCCGGATCGGAGCGGTCGGCGGCGAAGTCATTCCCGTGTTTCCCGACGGGCTGCCGGATTGGATCGCCGAATGGCATTCGCCCCTCGCGTTCCGGGCCGACGCCGGGCCGCTGAAGCCCAGTCAGAGTCCGATGGGGGCCAATCTCGCGATCCGGCGGTCCACCCTGGAGCGGGTCGGCCCCTTCCACCTCGGACTGGACCGGGCCGGCGGCAGCTATTTTTCCGGCGGCGACAGCGACATGGTGCGCCGGATTCGCGCGGCCGGACTCGAGGTGTGGTTCGCGCCGGCAGCCGCCGTGCGTCACCAAATGCCGGCCAGCCGAACGACATTTCGGTATGCGGCCCGGCACGCATTCGATTCGGCGCGCTCCCGGGTGGTCGATCGGGCGACGGGCCCGGGCGCAGGCCGCTACCTGGCCGGTCGATTCCTGGCCAACGCCGCAAAGGCGCCGGCCTTGGCCGGCCTGGCGGGCCTCAACCTGCTTGTCTTTCGTCCGGGCGCCGCCAAAAAGGCCGTGGTCCGTGCCTGGCGCGCCTGCGGCTATCTTTATCAAATTCCGCGCTCGCTGCTGGGGAAGATCTGACCGCTCCCACATGCCCGACCTCCTGCCGGTTTCCGTCGTCGTCGTCGCTCGAAACGAGGCCGGCAATCTGCCGCGTTGCCTCGGCAGCGTGCGCGGCTGGGCGACCGAGATCATCGTGGCGCTCAACGAGACGACGGACGACAGCGCCGCACTGGCCGAGGCGGCCGGCGCCTCCGTCCGACACCTTCCCTGGCAGGGTTATCGCGATACCAAGAACGCGGCGCTTGGCTTCGCCAGCCAGCCCTGGGCGCTCTGTCTCGACGCCGACGAGGCGGTTTCATCTGCGCTGCAGGCGGAGCTTCGAGCCTTCTTTTCGCGGCCGGACGCCGAACACTCTGCCGGCGCGCGTTTCCCACGCAAAGTATGGTTCATCGACCGCTGGATCACCCACGGCGATTGGTATCCCGACTTCGTCGTGCGCCTGGTCCGAATCGGGCGCGGCCGGTGGGGCGGCGACGCCTTCGTCCATGAGAAGCTGATCTGCGACGGTCCGGTGGCCACGCTGCGCGGCGAACTGCTGCATTTTTCCTTCCCTACGCTGTCGAGTCACGTGGCCAAGATCGTGCCGTTCGCCAACCTCTTTGTGAAACAGCAGCAGGCGGGCGGCCGCCGGTTCTCGACCGCCGCGGCGGTGTTCCGACCCGCCTGGCGGTTTGTCCGCGCCTATCTGTTTCGCCGAGGATTCCTGGACGGCTATCCGGGCTTTTACATCGCCTGGGCGACCGCCTTCGGCGCCTTCGTGCGCTATAGCCGACTCTACGAGTCGGAACGGGGCGCTCCGCCGCCTTCCCAAACGTGACCGAACCGCGCAAGCCCCTCAGCCGGCGCGCCGAGCAAGCGATCGGCGACTTCCTACGGATTCCTCCGAAGGAACCGGCGCGAATGCAGAAACGAGCTACCCGGGACCTGGCCGAATTGGTCGAGAGCCTCCGGGTGAAGTACCGTATCGGTCGCCTGGGTCCCGAGGATGCCATTCGGGAGGCTTGGCCCGAGGTGGTCGGGGCCGCCAATGCAGCCTATTCCCATCCGATTCGGATCGATGGACGCCGCCTGATTGTCGCAGCGACCCATTCCGTGGTTAGAAATGAACTTTTTCTAAACCGGGCCGAAATTATTGAAAGAATAGGAAAGATCCCATCATGCGCCGGTGTGACAGATCTGCACATTACTTCTGCTTAACCCAAACCGTTTGCAAGGAAAGGGCATCTACTGCACCAATTTGACCCAAGGCAGACCGGGGCGCCCGTGCGTTTTGTGGATCAAAGCCCGCATTCGTCGCAAAACCGGGAGAAGTTGTTAGCGACCGCATGCCAGTCATCTCTACGGATCCACCGCTCGTCAGCGCTTAACTTGGGGGTGAATTCGGTATCTTTATCAGAATTCGCTTGCCCGTCGCCCGTCCCCTTGAGAATTTTGCTACTTCCGTTAGCAGGACTCCGCCGGTTGCGGGTTCCTGCCGTGACGGGTCCGGCACCCCGCCGGATTCCAACGGTGTCGCCGGCCGACGCTCCAAACGACTTGGAGCTAAGCGGGTGGCACGCGGCCTGCAAAGGTCGCGCTCGTCACGCCAATCAGCCACATCATCATGCCCACTGTCGTAAAACCAGAAATCATAGCCGAATATAAGATTCACGATAAAGATACCGGATCGAGCGAAGTCCAAGTGGCGCTGCTCACGGCCCGTATCAACCATCTCACCGAGCACCTGCGGACCCACCGCAAGGACTTCCACTCCCGCCGCGGCCTGCTTCAAATGGCCAGCCGGCGACGCAAGCTTCTCGATTATCTGAAGCGGCACAATCTGCCCAAATATAACGAGTTGCTTCAGAAACTAAACCTTAGGAAATCGCGCTTTCGCCCGACGGGCGGCTCGATCCGCGAGTCCCCGTCCTCACTACGAGTCTCGCCTACAGGACCGGGACATTTCCGCTTGTCGCCCCCCGGGCGGCGCCAAACGGAAATCTCTCGGATCTGACGAGAAGGGTTGGAGGCCATCCGGCGCGAGCGCCGGACGATTAGCCATAACCGCCTTACAAAGCGGTATTTATAAAAACCCATGATTCAGCAACATAATGTCAATGTGCCCGAGTGCGGGCTCAAGTTTTCGACCGGCTCCCTGGCCAAATTTGCCAACGGCGCGGTCACCGTCACCGCGGGCGAGACCATCGTATTTGTCTCCGCGACCGTGGCCTCGACCATCAAACCCGGACAGGATTGGTTTCCCCTGACCGTCGATTATCGCGAGAAGTACGCGGCCGCGGGGCGATTCCCGGGCGGCTACTTCAAGCGGGAAGGCCGGCCTTCCGAAAAGGAAATCCTCACGTCGCGCCTGTGCGACCGGCCCTGTCGCCCGCTCTTCCCCGAGGGTTTTCTCAACGAAGTCCAGATTATCGGACTGCTGCTGACGGCCGACCAAACCCATGAGTCCGACATTTCGATGGTCAACGGCGCCAGCGCCGCCCTCGCGATCTCCGACATCCCGTGGAACGG
>CAZWMF010000169.1:0-7967 GCA_964634535.1 uncultured Opitutaceae bacterium
GGCGTTTGTGCAGTCCGAAAAACGGGTCGCCGCCCTGCTCGCCGGCGCGGGCCGGATCGCTTGGGTGGACAGCGAGGGGGCGCCGCCCGATCCGCGCCTGGCCGGGACGGTCTTTGCCGAGTATCCGCAGCATGAGAACTTCCTTCTGGCGGCCGCCTGGTGGCAGGACTACGCCGGGGACCTCGATTCGCTGTACGAGGCCGCGGCGAATTTCCGGCTGGGACCCCACCGGCTGACCCGGGTGGGGACGCGCGCCGGCATCACCTACTGGAACGACTCCAAGGCGACCAATTTTCACGCGGTCGAGGCGGCCCTGCGGACGTTTCCGGCGCCGGTCTTGCTCATCGCCGGCGGCAAGGCCAAGGGCGGAGACATCGCGGCGTTCGCCCGGCGGATCGGTCCGCGGGTGCGGCAGGCCTTCCTGATCGGGGAGACGGCGGGGGCCCTCGCCGAGGGTTTGGCCAGCGTCGGCGTGGCGCATATCCGGTGCAAGACTCTGCGCGAGGCCGTGCGCGCCGCCGACGCCGCGGCCCGTCCCGGCGACCATGTGCTCCTGAGTCCGGCGTTCGCGAGCTTCGACCTCTTCCGCGGTTATGCCGACCGCGGCGAACAGTTCGAGCAACTGGTTCGCGAACTCGGGCAACCTCCACCCTTGCTTTCCCTCTGAATTCGGTACCAAAACTTCGTCTATGAAAATCCTGAAAATTTTCGGCATCGTCGTCGGGCTCCACCTGCTCGCCCTCATCCTGATCCTCGCCAATCCGGGCTGCAGCTCGTCCACGCATCCGGCCGCCCTCCGGGTGGACGCCCCGGTCGCCGCCCTCGCGCCACCCACGATCGCCGTGCCGATCGCCGCGGTCGCTCCGGCGCCGGCCGACGACGCGACGCCCGCGCCCGTGTCCGTCGGCTTCTTCCCGCCGACCCGCCCGGGAACGCCGGCGGCCGAGGCCTTGGTCACGGCGCCGGCCCCCGACGTGACCCCGGCGGAAACCTACGTGGTGCGGTCGGGCGACAGCCTGGGTTTGATCGCCCGCCACCACCACCTCAAGCCCTCGGAGCTCGCGGCGTTCAACCATTTGCGGGTCGGCTCAACCTTGCACACCGGCCAGAAACTGCTGATTCCGGGCAAGTCGGGAGCGCCGATTCCGTCCCGGGGGACGTTGGGGCCCGCCTCCGCGTCCGCGCCGGCATTTTCCGCGCCGGCTTCCGCGGGCGCCGCGTCCGGCAAGGGAGAGACCACCTATACCGTGCGGTCGGGCGACCGGCTGAGCACGATCGCCCATCGTTACGGCCTGACGACCGGCGAATTGGCCGCGGCCAACAATATCACGAACCCGCGGATGATCCGGGTGGGCCAGGCGCTCACCATTCCCGCCGGCCATGCGGCGCGGGGCAAGGCCAAGCCCGCGGCCGCGGCGCCCGCGCCCGCCGCGGAAGCGCCGGCGCCAGCTGCAACCCCGACCCCGGTCACGCCCGTCGTTCCCGCCAACCCGACGGATAACGGGGGCTCGGACGCGGTTCCGGTGGTTCGGATTCCGAGCGCCGGAGACACCGCCGCTCCCAGTTCGGCCGGTCCCGCCAATCCGTCCAACTGACCGCCGTGACGCCCGCCCGTCCGCTCGATGTGCCGCTGCCCGCGCCGGGCCGCGCCCGGTTTCTGCCGAAGCCGGTCGCGGTCATTTTGCTCTGCGCGGTGGCGCTGACGCTCCTCGGACTCGCGATTCTTTTTAGCGCCAGCGCGTCGTTCAAGCAGGGCCCGTACTACTACCTGGGCAAACAGGTGACCGGGGTGGCCGCCGCCGTCGCCGTGGGCTTTGTCGCGAGCCGCATCAATCTGGACTACCTCCGCCGCTACGTGTGGTGGATCGGCGGCGGCATGGTCGTGCTGCTTCTGCTCGTCCTGATTCCGCATATCGGCGCTTCGGTCAACGGCAGCCGCCGCTGGCTGGGCCACGGCGCGCTGCGCGTGCAAGTCTCGGAATTCGCCAAGGTGGCCCTGGTCTACTGCCTGGCCCATTATCTGGCGATCAACCAGACCCGGTTGGGGGAGTGGCGGCGCGGGTTCGCGTATCCGCTCGGCCTGATCGCCGCGTTTACCGGCCTGATCCTGCGCGAGCCGGATTTCGGCGCGGCCGCGCTCACCTTCGCGGTCGGGCTCATCCTGCTTTTCTTCGCGGGGGCGAAGTGGCGCTACCTGATGTTGATCGCCCTGTTGGCCGGAGCGGCCTTCGCGGTGGAACTTGCCCATAACGCCAATCGGCTCCAGCGCATGACCGCGTTTCTGAATCCCGAGGCGAACAAGAATGCGGGCACCTACCAGCTCTACCAGGCGGAGGCCGCCTTCGCCGCCGGGGGCGTGCGCGGCGTCGGTCTGGGCCAGGGCCGCCAGCAGGACAATTTTCTCCCGGAAGCCCACAACGATTGCATTTTCGCGGTGGTCGGCGAGGAACTGGGTCTGCCGTTTACGCTGGGAGTGGACGCGGCCTTCGGACTCATTTTCGTCGCCGGGCTGTTTCATTTGCGGCGGGCGCCCAACCTCTTCCAATTCCTCATCGCGGCCGGAGCCATCCTGCTCATCTCGCTGCAGGCGATCGTCAACATGGGCGTGGTGACGGGCGTCTTTCCGACGAAGGGCATGTCGTTGCCGTTCATCAGCGCGGGGCTGTCCAATCTGCTGCTCATGGGCATTCTGCTCGGCTTGCTCGTGAACACCGAGCGCAACTGGAGCCGCACGGGCCTCTCGTCCGAGGGCCGGGCGATGCGGGAGGTCGGGTGATGGGGCCGGCGCCGACAGACCGGCCGAGCCCACCCGGTGCCGGGGCGGCGCCGAACGCGGACCGGTCCCGCCGGTTCTTGATCTCCTGCGGGGGGACGGGCGGGCACCTCTCGCCCGGCATCGCGTTGGCGGAAGGGCTGCGGGAGCACGGTCACGAGGTGATTCTGCTCATCAGCCGCAAGAAAGTGGACGCCCGGCTTTGCGAGAAATACCCGCAGATGCGCTTCGAGCGCATGCCAGGCCGGCCGTTTTCGCTGAATCCGTGGAAATTCTTCCGCTGCCTGGCGAGCCAGATCGGTGCCGTAGTGTTTTGCCTGAAGCTCCTGGCCCGGGGCCGGCCCGACGCGATCATCGGGTTCGGAGGCTTCACTTCCGCGCCGATCGTGGTCGCCGGCCGGCTCGCGCGCATGCCGGTGGCCCTCCACGAGGCCAACCGGGTGCCGGGTCTGGCCATTCGTGGGCTCGGCCGATTTGCGACCCGGGTCTACGCTCCGTTCGGCGTGCACGTGCCCGGCGTCCGGGCGGCGGCCGAGCGGCAGACTGGTCTGCCCGTGCGCCGGGAAATCGTGCGACTCGCGCGCTCCGAAGCCTGCGCGGCGCTGGGTTTCGACCCGGCCCAGAAGCTTCTGGTCGTCCTGGGCGGCAGCCAGGGGGCGGCGACGCTCAACCAATGGACCCGCGCCCATCTGGCGGCGTTGGGCGCCGCCGGGATCCAGGTGCTCTGCCTGACCGGCCTGGACAAGGGGGCGGCCGAGTCGTCCGAACCGGCCTCGCGCAACGGCGGCACGGCGCGCGCGCATTTCGAGCCGTTCTCGGACTCGATGGCCACGGTGCTGTCCGCCGCCGATCTCGTGGTCTCCCGGGCGGGGGCGGGCACGATCGCCGAGCTGATCCGCTGTGAAACGCCGGCGATCCTGGTTCCGTATCCGCATGCCGCCGGCGATCACCAGCGGGCCAACGCGGTCTTTTTCGAGCGCCAGGGCGGGGGATTGGTCGTGGACCAGGCCCGGATTTCCGGGTTGGAAGCGGAGGTGCTCGACACGATTTTCAACGAATGGCTTCTGCGGAAGTTCCGGAGCAACCTCCGCCGGATGGACCGCGCCAATTCGCTCGACCTGGTGATCGGCGACCTCGAGGCCCTGGCCGGCGCCGGGCCCCGGCGGCCCGTGCCGGCCTTTGCCCCCGTATGAGGCGGCCCGAGGTCCCCATCTTGTTTGGACGCGAAATCCGGCGCGTGCATTGCGTGGGCGTCGGCGGGATGGGCCTGGGCCCGCTGGCCATCTATCTGGCCGGGCTCGGGCTTGCGGTGAGCGGCGAGGACGACGGCTTGGGCGCGGACATGGCCGGGCACTTGGCGACCGCGGGCGTGACGGTCGACACTCTGGCCGCCCTCCTGGCCCGCGGCGAGGCGATCGAGGTGCTCGTCCACTCTTCGGCCATCGGGGCGGATCATCCCAGCCGGGTGGCCGCGGCGCGCCGGGGCATCGCCGCCGTCCGGCGGGGGGAGATGCTGGCCGAAGCGGTGCGGTCGCGCCGGCTGGTGGCCGTGTGCGGGGCCCACGGCAAGACCACCACGACTGCCATGCTGATCACCGCCCTCCAGGCGGCCAATTTTCCGGCCGGTTACGTTTTGGGCGGGCTCCCGGCCGACGGCGCCGCGCCCGCGCGGGTGGGCTCGAACGGCTGGGTGGTGGCCGAGGTCGATGAAAGCGACGGGACGATCGGCGCATTCTCCCCCGAGATCACCGTGACGGTGAACCTGGATTGGGATCACCCCGACTATTATCACGCCCCCGCCGACTTGGAGGCGGCCTTCGCCCGGCTCTTTGCCCGGACCCGCGGCACGGTCTTGGTGAGCGATGCCTGTCCGCGTTCGGTGCGGCTGGCCCTGACCCGGCCGGCTGGCGCCGCTGCGGACGCCGGACCGCGCGTCCATACGTTCGGACGCAGCGGAGAGTTTGCGGCCGAGGTGGCGGAGGAGACTCGGGACCGCCTGACGCTGCGGCTGGGCGGCTGCTTCACGTCCTCGACGGCGATCGTTCGGGCGCAGGGCGAGTTCAACGCGGCCAATGCGACCGGGGCCCTGGCGGCCCTGCAGACGATGGGCGTGGCGCTCGGTCCGCGGCTCTTGGCCGACTATCCCGGCGTCCGGCGCCGGCAGAGCGTGCTTTCGGCGGACGGGGGCGTCACCGTGGTGGAGGACTACGCCCACCATCCCACGGAAATCCGCGCGCTGCTCACCAGCTTGCGCCGGCGGGTCGGCCAGGGCGGCCGGCTCGTGGTTGTCTTTCAACCCCACCGCTACAGCCGCACGGCCCAGTTTGCGGCGGAGTTCGCGGCCGCACTTGCTTTAGCTGACCAGACGCATCTGCTCGACGTCTACGGCGCGGGCGAGGCGCCGCTGCCGGGCGGGACCAGCGCCGACATCTACGCGGAAATCAAGAAATCCCACGGGACGCTAATGGCGAGCTATCTGCCGGGCGGCGCGGGCACCGGCGCCGCCCTGGCCCGGGAGATTCGCTCGGGCGATGTCGTCGCCTTTGTCGGGGCGGGCGACATCGAACGCTACGCGCGAGATTGGCTCGAGGAGCGCCGCGCGCTTGTCCGGCAGGCGGATCGCTGGGACGAATTCGCCGCCGAACTCGGCCGCCGGGTGTCCCCGGCCACCCGGGTGCGTCGCGAGGAGCCGCTGGCGCGGCGGACCACGCTGCGGGTGGGCGGATCGGCCCGCGTGTATGCCGAACCGGTCGGCGAGGCCGACCTGCGCATCCTGATTCAGGAGTCCCGCGCCCGCGGCATCGGGCTTTTTTTTCTGGGCCGCGGCTCAAACCTCATCGTTCCCGACGAGGGCGTCGACGGACTGGTCATCAGCCTAGCCGACGAATCGTGGGCCGGCTTCGCGCCCCAGCCCGACGGCTCGATCCGCGTCGGGGCGGGCTTGCGGCTCAAGCACCTGTGCGGCCGGGCGGCGGCCGCCGGCCTCACCGGCTTCGAGTTTCTCGAGGGGATCCCCGGCAGCGTGGGCGGCGCCTTGCGGATGAACGCCGGGGCCATGGGCGGCTGGATGTTCGACGTGGTCGAGTCGGTGGAATTGATGACCCTCGACGGGGAAATGGTCACGCTGCCCAAGGCGGCGCTGCACGTGGATTATCGCCAATGCGCCGAAGTGCGCGATGGCGTGGCCCTGGCGGCGCGTCTGCGGCCCGGCCCGCCCGGGGCGACTGACGGAATCGAACGCCAAATCGAGACCTATCGGCGCCAGCGCCACGAAACCCAACCGCGCGAGCCGAGCGCCGGATGCATCTTCAAGAATCCGCCCGGCGAGTCGGCCGGCCGGCTGATCGACGAGAGCGGACTCAAGGGCGAGCGGGTCGGCGGCGCGGAGGTGTCGAGCGTGCACGCCAACTTCATCGTGAACCGGGGCGGGGCGACGAGCGCCGACGTGCTCGCGCTCATGCGGAAGGTGCGCGGGCGGGTCCGCGAGCGGCGGGGCATCGACCTCGAGCCGGAGGCGCTGCTCTATGGGCGGCGCTGGGAGGACGTCTGGTGAACGGCCCGGTGATCGCCGTCCTGGCGGGTGGCACGTCGGCCGAACGGGCGGTGTCCCTGGGCTCGGGCCGGGCCTGCGCCCTTGCCCTCGCCCGGTCGTTCCCCACGCGGCTGTTTTTCGTGGACGCGGCCGCCCTGCCGGCCGGGCTCGCGCCGGACCGGCACGTCGTGTTTTCCACCCTGCACGGCACGTTTGGGGAGGACGGAGGCATGCAGCGCCTGCTCGATGCCGCCGGCATCGCCTACGCCGGCTGCGACGCCGCGAGCAGCGCCCTGACGATGGACAAGGAGGCGACCAAGCGACGGATTGCCGCCGCTGGAGTCCGGGTGCCGGACGGCGTCTGCTTTTCGGCGGAGCGGCCGCCGTCGGCGGCCGAGATCGTGGAGCGCCTCGGCCCCGAGGTCGTGATCAAACCCAACGGCGAAGGGAGCAGCGTGGGCCTGACGGTGGCTCGGACTCCGGGCGAAATCGCGGCCGGCTTGGCCCGGCTCGCTCCGGGCCGCTGGCAGGTCGAGCGGCGCATCGCCGGAACGGATATTTCGGTGGGCGTGCTCCACGGCCGGGCCCTGGGGGTCGTCGAAATCCGCCCGGCCTCGGGCCTCTACGACTACGCGAGCAAGTACACGAAGGGCCTGACCGAATACCGGGCGCCGGCGCCGCTGGCCGAGGCGACCACCGCCGCGGTGCGGGCGGCCGCCGAAACCGCGTTCGCGGTTTGCGGCTGCCGGGACTACGCGCGGGTCGACTTCATGCTTTCGGCGGATTCGTCGCCGTTTTGTCTCGAAATTAACACGCTGCCTGGCATGAAAGAGACCAGCCTGCTGCCGATGAGCGCACGCAACGCGGGGCTGGATTTCACGGCATTGGTCCGAGAGTTGGTCAAGCCCGCGGTGCAGCGTTTTACATCGGCCCGCATCCCGGCATGAGCAAGACCGCCGCCACTATTCCTTTCGCCCGCACCTGGCAGGACATCAGCCAGAGCGTGAATCCGCGCGCCTTGTCGAAGGCCGGCCGCAAACGGCGCCTGCTGTCCACGCTCAAGTTCGCCGCCGTGGCCGCGGTGCTGGGCGCGGTTGCGTGGGGCGCGATGGAGATGGCCCACACGATCGCCAGCAAGCCCGACCGGTTGGCGGCAGTCGATTCAGGCCCGCCGGTGAAAGACATCACCTTGACGACCGACGGCGTGCTGGATCAGGCCTGGGTCCAACGCGCGCTGGCCCTGCCGAAAAACGCCAGCCTGATGTCGCTCGACCTTTATGCGCTGCGCGCGCGGCTGCTCGCCAACGGGCAGGTCAAGGCCGCCGTCCTCACGCGGAATTTTCCCGCCACCTTGGCGGTCGGCCTGCAAGAACGTTCGCCGGTGGCGCGTCTGCAGGTGCAGGTGGGCGCCGCGGCCCCTTGCGCCTGGCTGGTGGCGCGCGACGGCACCGTCTACTCCGGGGAAAATTACGCTCCGGCGCTGCTCGACACCCTGCCGTGGCTCGATGGGGTGAAGCTCACCCGCGAGGGCAACGGTTTTACGCCCATCGATGGGATGGAGTCGGTGGCTGACTTTCTCGCGACCGCCCACAATCAGGCGGACAATCTTTATCGCACGTTCGTCATCGTCTCGCTCGCGCGTCTGGCCTCGGATGGCTGTGG
>CAZWMF010000170.1:0-7919 GCA_964634535.1 uncultured Opitutaceae bacterium
CAACTTGGTCGTACCAGCCGAACGCGAGTCCATGCGGCAGTATCTCCAGACGTTTGTCGTGCAAGGGGGGCAGCGCTTTGATCGAACCTACCGGATCAATCGGCCGGCCGATGGCGCGGAGCGCTGGGTGCATGGTTTGGGCGATCTGGAATTGGCCCCGGACGGACGTCCGCGACTGATGTTCGGCACGATCCAGGACATCACGGAACGCCGGCGGGCGGACGAAGCGCTGGCCATGGCCGTATCGATGCAACGGGCGGTATTCAATAGCACGATGGACATGATCTGGGCGGTTGACTCGAGCAACTTTGGCCTGCTGACGTTCAATGAGTCGACGCGGGTTCACTTTTCGAAGCACTTCGGCCACGAACTAGCGCTCGGCCAGTCCCTCGCGGATTGTATCCCCGACCCGGAGTTCGCCGAGCGCTGGAAGGGCTATTTCCGACGGGCCCTCGACTCCGGGCCATTTTCCGTGGAATACGATGCCGCTGCCGGCGGGCTCACGTTCCTGGTCAGCGTCGCTCCCGTCCAAAACGCGGAGCGCACTTTCGCCCTCTCGGTTTTCGCCCGGAACATCACCGCACGCAAACAGGCGGAAGCGGCCCTGAAGAGATCCGAGGAGCAGCTTCGCCAGGCCCAGAAGATGGAGGCGGTCGGGCAATTGGCGGGCGGCGTGGCCCACGATTTCAACAACATCCTGGCCGCTGTCCTCATGCACCTCAGCCTGCTGCAGGTCGATCCGGCGGTCGATCCGAGCACGCGGGCCGCGCTGAAGGATCTGGAGACGGATGTTCGCCGCGGCACCAACTTGACGCGACAATTGCTGGCCTTCAGCCGGCAGCAGGCGATGGAGCCCAAGTTGGTCGACCTCAAGGCGCTCCTCTACGGCCTTTTGAAAATGCTGCGCCGGCTGCTGGGCGAGCACATCGAATTGGCGGTGACCGGTGCGGACGGGTTGCCCCGGATCAAGGTCGACCCGGGCATGATCGAGCAAGTGGTCATCAACCTCTGCGTCAATGCCCGCGACGCCATGCCGAACGGCGGTCGCATCGCGATGGGGTTGGAGGCGGTCGACGCCACCGCCGCGCCGCCCACCGGCCACGCCGACGCGCGGCCCGGCGCCTTCGTGCGGTTGCGCATCGCCGACACGGGCACCGGGATGGACGAGCACACGCTGCGGCGGCTCTTTGAACCGTTCTTCACGACCAAGGGCGTCGGCAAGGGCACCGGCCTCGGGCTGGCGACGGTTTACGGCATCGTCAAGCAGCACGGCGGCTGGGTCGAAGTGCAAAGCACCCTGGGGGTCGGCTCCGCCTTCGTGGTGTATTTGCCGATTGGCGATGCGAGCGGCGATGCCCTCGACGATTCGGTCGAGTCGTCCGAGCCGTTGAGCGGGGGAAACGAAAACCTGCTCCTGGTCGAGGACGAGGCAAGCCTGCGCGCCGTCGTGGCGACCGCGCTGACCAAGCACGGCTACCGCGTGCTCACGGCCGGCAGCGGTCCGGAGGCATTGCAGATTTGGAAGGAACGCCGGGAGGAGATCGACTTGATCCTCACCGATATGGTCATGCCGGGCGGCATGAACGGTCCGGAATTGGCCGAACGGCTGCAGGCGGAGAAATCCGGGATCCGCGTCATCATCTGCACCGGATACAGCCAGGAAGCCGACTTCGCGCGGCTCGACGCCAAATCGCGCGCCACCATCCTGCGCAAACCTTTCGATGCCGCGCGGCTGTTGGAGGCGGTGCGCACCTGTCTCGACAGCGAGTAGGCGAAGGGCCGCCGGTTGGTGGGCGCACCGCCGCGGATCCGGCGATCACCGGCGCTGGCGGGCCGGCGACCAGCAGGTCGTCCGTCCCCCGATCGTGGCTCGCGCCAGCCGGACGCCAGTCCGTGGGCAGCGTCCCCCCGCCGTCCAGCGGTGGTGAAATAGCCAGGACTTGGGAATGCCGATATTCAGGGTGGCGGGCGGCGGCCCGGCGCCACCCGCGACGGCCCGCAACGCCATCCGGCAGACCCGACGACATTCGCGCCACAGCGTCTGCACTTCGGCCGGGTTCAGCGAGCCGGCGCGGCGCCCCGGATGGAGGGCGGCCCGCCAGAGAATCTCGTCGGCCATCCAGTTGCCGATCCCGGGGAAACGCTCCTGCATCAGGAGCACGGCCTTGAGCGGCGAACCGGCGCGGCGGCGCAGAAATTGCGCGACCGCCCCCGGGTCGAAATCCGCCGAGAGAATGGCGGGAGCCAGATCCGACCACCAATCGGGCGGACGGGGCCCGCGATGAAAATCGACGCGGCCGAATCGCCGGGGGTCGTGCAGGACGAGCGCCTGCCGCGCGGTGCGCAGGACGAGATGATCGTGCCGGCGCCGGACGTAGGTCGGCGGCTCGACCCGCAATTGGCCGGTCATGCCCAGATGAATGCCGAGCCAGATCTGGTCGCCGAAGCGGAAGAGCATCTGCTTGGCCGCGGCCGACGACGGTCCCAGGCGGGCGCCGCTCAGGGCGCGGCGCAGTTGACCGGCGCTCGCGCCCCGAAAGTACGGCCGTCGGCCCGACGCCTCGACCGCGACGACGATGGCGCCCTCGGCGGCCCGCTGCCACCGGCGGCGATAGAATTCGACTTCAGCGAGTTCGGGCATCGGCGGCGAACACCTTTGACCTGGCCGGGCCGCCCGTCAATCTGACCGTCCGAGCGACGATGCCCCCCGCCCCCACGATCCGTTCCCTGGCGACCCGACTCGGCTTGTCGCGCACCACCGTATCGGATGCCCTCCGGAGTTCTCCGCGGGTGAAGCCCGACACGGCCAAGCGCGTCTGGGAGGCCGCGGCGGCGGCCGGCTACCGGCCCAATCCCCTCGCCGGGGCGGTCATGTCGGAAATCCGCCGGTCGCGGGGCCTGACCTTTCGGGGCGGCTTGGCCGCGATCGACCTGGATGAGGCGGATCGACCGGAGCCGGCGCTGCGTTTTCACCAGGCGCTGATCGACGGCGCGCGCCGGCGCGCAACCGAACTCGGCTACAAGCTCCAGTTGTTCCTGGTGGGTCGCCAGGGAGTGGAACTCTCGCGCCTCGACACGATCCTGCAGTCCCGCGGCATCCAAGGCGTGCTCGTGCTGCCCGCCTGGCGCGAACCCGATCTGTCCCGGCTGGATTGGTCCCGCTACGCCGGGATTTATACCGACTACATGATCGAGCACCCGGCCCTGCATGCCGTGTGCTGCGACCACTTTCGCTCGATCGTCAACGTGCTGCAGCGCCTGGAGCGCATGGGCTACCGACGGCCCGGACTGTTTCTGCAGCGCCAGCAGGACGAGCGGCTGCAGCACCGCTGGGAAGGCGGATTTCTCGCCCACCAGCGCAACCACGGACAAGGGACCGGCGTTCCGCCGCTCATCATGGAAGAGATCGACCGGAAACTCTTCCTGCGCTGGCACGCGCGCCACCGACCCGATGTGGTGATCGGCCATACCCCGACCGCCATCGATTGGCTGGCCGATGCGGGCCTGCCGGTGCCCGGTGCGGTCGGCTTCTTCAGTCTCAACCTCACGTTGCATCCGCGGCCCTGCGCCGGCCTGGACCTGCAGCCGCGCATGCTCGGCGGCCGCGGCATCGAAATGCTCATCGCCCAGCTTCAGCGCAACGAGCGCGGCATCCCCGACCGCGCGTCCACGGCCATGATCCCCGGCAGCTGGGTGGACGGCCCCACCCTCGTCGCCCAAGTCTAAGCGTGCGCGCCCGACCCCGCTCGGACTGTCCGGTTGCCGAAAGCGTGCGCTCCCGCCGCCCGCCGGGCAATTTTCCGCCAACCCCCTCCGGCCCCCTATGAATAAGAAGCAGATCGCCGCCGTCGGCTCCGCCCTCGATGCCTTCACGATCGAAACCCCGAGTTGGGGCTATGCCGACACCGGCACCCGCTTCGGCAAGTTCTTTCAGGACAGCGCCGCCCTCGACATCGACGACAAGCTCGCCGACGCGGGCCACGTCCATCGGCTCACCGGTTGCTGTCCCACCGTGGCGGTGCACGTCCAGTGGGACTTTCCGAGCGGTATCGATCCGGCCGCGGTCGCCCGGGTGGCGGCCAACTACGGCGTGCGCATCGGGGCGATCAACCCGAACCTCTTTCAGGACCAGGAATACAAGTGGGGCTCGTTCGGCAATCCCGATCCCGCGATCCAGGCCCGGGCCCTGCGCGAGTGCCGCCGGTCGATCGAATTGGCCCGCCAACTCCGCAGCGAGTACATCTCGCTCTGGTTTGCCGACGGCACGAGCTATCCCGGGCAGGACAGCCTGACCGGGCGCAAACGCCGGTTTGAGCGCAACCTCAAAGCCTGCCATCGCGCGCTGCATCCCGGGCAGACGCTGCTCATCGAATACAAGCCGTTCGAGCCGGCGTTCTATGCGACCGACATCGCGGACTGGGGCATGGCCTATGTTCTGGCCAAGAAGACCGGCCCGCGGGCCCGGGTGCTGGTCGACACCGGCCACCATTATCCCGGACAAAACGTCGAACAGATCGTCGCCTTTCTGCTCGACGAAGAAATGCTGGGAGGATTTCACTTCAACGATCGGCGCTACGCCGACGACGACCTGACCTTCGGTTCGATCGATCCCTACCAGGCCTTCCGGATCTTCCACCAGATTCATGCGTTCGCCCACGAACGGGGCCGGATGCCGAAGATCGCCTACATGATCGACCAGTCGCACAACGAGAAGCCCAAGATCGAGGCGACCATCCAGACAGTCATCATGGCCCAGGAGTTGTATGCCAAGGCGGCCCTGGTCGATCACGCGGCCCTGCGGGAACGGCAGGCGCACTGCGATGTGGTGGCCGCCGAATTGCTGCTCAAGGAGGCGTTCTTCACCGACGTCGGCCCCGCCCTCGTCGCCTGGCGCCGCCGGCACGACCTGCCGACCCATCCCCTGGCCGAGCACCGCCGCAGCGGCTATGAGATGCAGGCCGCGGCCGCCCGCCGGCGCCGCCGCGAGGAGATGCAAATCTCCCGCGGAGGCAGCTACGCCTGATCGGCCCGCGAGGTGAGGCCGAATCCGATCAATAAACCGGCGGCAAAGCCGGTCGCATGCGCCAGGACGTCGGTTTGTCCGCCGCCCGATCCGTAGAGGCCCAAGAACGCCACGCCCCCGCCGGCCGGCACGGCCGCGCGCTGCCACCGGCGGCCGCCCGCCAGGCAGGCGCGAAGCGCCCGGCCGGTCAGCAGGCCGAAGCCGGCAAAAATCGCCGTCGACGCGCCGAGCGATTCGTAGGGCGCCCGATAGTGCAAGGCGGCGCAGGCGCAGTTGCCGAGCACCGCGGCGAGCGCCAGCTGACTCCAACCGCGGGCGACGCCCAGCGAAGCGCCGACGGCGAAGAACACAAACAGGCCGACCAGCAGGTTGGCGCCCAAATGGTTGGCGTCCGCGTGCAGAAACAGGGCGGTCAGGGGCCGCCACCATTCGTGGGCGCCAAAGAGGGCCCGGGCGTCGAGGTCGCCCCAACGCTCCAGCCGCCCCGGCCAGCGTTCCTGCAGGGAGAAGACCACCAGGATCGTCAACGCCCACAGGAGAACGGCCGCAGCGCCGCCTTCGACCGCCAAGACCGTGGAGTCGCGCGGCTGCGGGGGCGGCCACCGGGAGGATTCAACCTCGTAACGGCGCATCTGCTCGCGCACTTCGTCCAGGTGACCGGCCTCGACCATCAAGCGATACCGCCCGTCGGCGGGGAGCAGCCAATAGGGAAAACCGAGCGCAAGGACGACCAGCCCGTGCTCGAAGCCCTCGTCGGGATTGGCGAAGACGGCCGCCTCCATAAGCCCGGGCGGATCGGGCCGGTTGGGTTCGGCGGAGGGCGGACCGTCCATGCGCTCCAGCCAATCCAAATCCCGGGATTTCGCGAGCCCGCGCAGGCCCACCTGCATCCATCAATCGCATCCGGCGAGTCGGACGCTGCCTGCTCGGCGCCACCATCACCGGCGCTGGGACGGATGCCGGTTAGCGGCGGCGGCGCACGGCGTGCCAGCGCTCCAGGGCCAAGGCGCAGCCGAGCGGCACGTACAGGTAGGCGCGGGGAAAGCGCTGATGGAACCCCTCAAGCACGAGCGAGGCCCCGATGCAGATGAGAAACGCGAGCCCGAGCCATTTGAGCGAGCGGTTGCGCTGGATGAAGTCGGCGACCGCGCGGGAGGCAAACAGGACGATGCCAAACGAGGCGATCACCGCCAGGGCAAGAATGAGCAGATGGCGGGTGAGCCCGACCGCGGTGGCGACCGAATCGATCGAGAAAACCAGATCGAGGCAGCTGATCTGAAAGACCGCCCGGAGCAACGATTGGGGTGGCGGCCGCGCCGCCACGGGATCCGCGTCCGGCTCGGCCGCGCGGTGGATTTCGGAGACGGCCTTGCCGATCAGGAAAAGGCCTCCGGCCACGAAGACGAGATCTCCCGCCGAGATCGGGCCGACCAACGGGCGGTCCACTCGCAGTAGCGCGGTAATTCCGGCGAGCACCGCGATGCGGAGGACGACGGCGATGGCCAGCCCGGCCGTCGTGGCCACTCGGGCCCGCGCCGCCGGCAGGCCCGCGGCGACGAGCGCGACCACCAGAACATTGTCGACGCCCTGGACCAATTCCAACCCGATCAAAACGAGCAGCGTAGGCAGCGCGTTGGGGTCGAGCAGGGCAGCGGGCACGCCGTCATGAAAACGGGGACGCGCAATCCGCGAAAGCCCAATCCAACCTCGCACCCGCACCGGGAAGCAGCATCCGGAGGTCGTTCCGGAGTTGCCCCCCTCCCCCGAATTGCGATAGATCGCGATGCCCATCCTCATGGTCCCGCGCATCACCCATCGCCCCAGCCTCCTGATCCGGCTGGATCGCTACGCGGGCATTCCATTCTGTTTTGCGCTCACGTTTCTGGCCGGTCTGGCGGGCGGCCGCCGGCGCCGGGATTCGACGCCGGCTCGAAGCATCCTCTTCATCAAATTGGCGGAGCAGGGTTCGACGGTGCTTGCCTGCGCTGCGTTGCAGGACGCGGTTCGCCGGGTCGGTCGGGAGAATGTGTATTTCCTGGTTTTCGAGGAGAACCGCTTCATCGTCGACGTCCTGGGGCTATTGCCGCGGGAAAACATCCTGGCGGTGCGCACCGGAGGCGCGGCTGGCCTGGTCGCGAGCGCTTGGGGACATCTGAGATCGATCCGCCGACGGCGCATCGACGCATGCATCGACCTGGAGTTCTTCTCGCGCTCGTCGGCGATCCTCGCCCGCCTGAGCGGCGCGCGAATCCGCGTCGGCTTTCGCACGTTTTTTCACGAGGGCCCCTATCGCGGCAACCTGTTCACGCACCGCGTTCTGTATAATTCCCATCTCCACGCGAGCGAGATTTTCCAATGTCTGGTCGCCGCGCTCGACGCCGACCCGGCCACCTTGCCGACCTTCGACTATCGACCGGCGGACAGGGTCGAACCGCCCCGGTTCAAACCCACCGCCGAACAGGTGGCGGCGGTCCGCGCCCAAGTCAACGAGTCGGGCGGAGCCGACCGCCGGCTGATCCTCTTGAACGCCAACTGCAGCGATCTGCTGCCCCTGCGCCGGTGGGCGGACGGCAACTATATCGCGCTCGCACAGGCTTTGCTGGCCAGCCGACCCGATATTGCGGTGGTCTTTACCGGCGCCGCCGAGGAAGCGGTGCGCGTGGATGACCTGGCCGGTCGGGTCGGTTCGCCGCGCTGCTTCAGCCTGGCCGGCCGTACGTCGCTCACCGATCTGCTGGTCCTCTATGGACTCGCCGAAGTCCTGGTGACAAACGACAGCGGCCCGGCCCATTTTGCGGCCTTGACCCCGATCGACGCGGTCACCCTGTTCGGCCCGGAAACCCCACGGCTATTCGCCGCCCGCGGGCCGCGCAGCCATCCGATTTGGGCGGGCCTG
>CAZWMF010000171.1:0-7914 GCA_964634535.1 uncultured Opitutaceae bacterium
GCTCGCGCAGCTCAAGAACGATCCGTCCACGGCCGATATTCCGGTAATCATGCTCACGACCACGAACGAACAGCGGGAGGTCGATCGCTGCCATGCCCTCGGCTGCAATGTTTACCTACAGAAACCGGTTGATTATGACAAGTTTGCCGATGCCATCCGGCAGTTGGGCGGCTTCATGTCGTTTGCGCAGATTCCGAAAGTGAATGGCGCAATCTGAGCCGTTGCAGCCGTCCCAAATTCTGGTCGTCGACGACGACGAAGGCCTCTTGTTGTTGATGGCCGACACGCTGCGGCAGGTCGGCTATGCGGTGCGCACAGCCGGATCCGCCGCGGAAGCGGTCGCCGTCTTGCGCGATCAGACGCCGGACCTTCTGCTCCTCGATTTGCAGCTGAAGGACGCCGGGGGCCGGGCCCTGCTCGATCGCCTCAAGTTGGAAGGGGGGCGGGCGCCATTTGTCGTCGTCACGGGTCAAGGCGACGAGAAGGTGGCGGTGGAGATGATGAAGCAGGGCGCCTTGGACTACGTGATGAAGGATACGGCGATTCTCGACCTCTTGCCCGAGGTCGTCCGGCGGGCCCTGGCCACGCTGGCCCAGGAGCGGTCGCTCGCGGCCGCCGCCGCGGAACACCGCCGGCTGGAGAGCCAAATTCTCGAAACGAGCGAGAATGAGCGGCGCCAGTTCGGCGCCGATCTCCACGACGGGATCGGCCAGCAGTTGACGGCGATCGAGCTGATGTGCGTCGGGCTGAAGAACGATGTGGCGGCATTGGATCCGCTGCTGGGCCGGCAGCTCGACCGCATCGGCGAACTGCTGCGCGGCACCATTGCCCAGACCCGGGCCATGGCCCGGGGCTTGGCGCCCCTCGGCAATGAGCCCGATGCGCTGCAATCCGGATTGGTGGGTCTCGCCGCCCAATTTGACGCCCTCGGCCGCCTGCGGTGCCGCGTCCAGTCGCTCGTGGTCCGCCTGCGGATTGACCGAAACGCCGCGGTTCACCTATTCCGCATCGCCCAAGAGGCGGTCAACAACGCGGTCAAGCACAGTGGCGCGACGGAAGTCCTTCTGCGACTGGAAGAAAAGGCGGGCGCGCTTCGCCTGGAAGTCGACGATAACGGCGGCGGCTTGCCCGAAGGCATGGTGCGGGGCCTGGGGTTGCGGCTGATGTACTATCGGGCAAGCGTGATCGGCGCCACCTTGACCTTGAATTCGCGGCCGGGAATCGGATTGACCGTGCGCTGCATCCTGCCGATCACGAAGCCATGAAGCCCGCCGTCTCCACGCCGCCCCCGAAGCGGAAGCTTCTGTTGGTCGACGACCACCCGTTCATGCGGGCGGGCCTGGCCCAGCTCATCGAACGGCAACTCGACCTCGTGGTGTGCGGCGAGGCCGGCGAGCCGTCGGAAGCGATGCGCGTCGTGGCGCGGACCCACCCGGATTTGGTGCTGTGCGACATCACGATGCCGGGCCGCAGCGGGCTGGAATTCATCAAGGACCTGCGGGCGCAGTATTCGGAACTGCCCATTCTGGTGGTTTCGATGCACGACGAGGCGATCTACGCCGAGCGCGCGCTGCGGGCCGGCGCCAAGGGGTATATCATGAAGGAGGCCGGCGGCGAAAACCTCCTCTCCGCCATCCGCTGCGTGCTGCGAGGCGAAGTCTATGTCAGTCCCGATCAATCCGCCCGCATTCTCAACGACCTGTCCAGCCGGCGGCCCCGCGGCTCGACCTCGCCGATCGAAAAGCTGACCGATCGGGAATTCGAGATTTTTCGGCTCATTGGGCAGGGCAAGAGCACGCGCGACGTCGCCGAGCAGCTGCATCTCAGTCCAAAGACGGTCGACGTCCACCGCAGCCACATCAAGGAAAAGCTCGATCTCAAGGATGCGACGGCGCTCGTGCGTTTCGCGGTGCGGTGGCTGGAATCGCCCGGCGGCGATCCGCCCGCCGCTTCCTGACGGCCCCGGGCCGGGTCTGTTTTCCCTTCAGCCAGCGCAAAATCCGACGAATTTGGCGGCTTTCTCGCTCAGCCTTCCAGCGTTGAGCGCCCAACGCCGTTTGGTCGGGATTAGGCCATTTTCATAGAATATCCGGGCTAAGGAAATCCCTTAGCCAGAATTGGACCTGCCTCCAATTCCCGTAGGGCGGCAAAAGGGCTAGGATGACCGCCATGAACTCCACGATTTCTACCCCCGCACCGGACGCCGACCTCATGGACGCCGTTCCGGCTACGATCGGCGACGATCGGGTCCGTCAGAGCCGGGAAATCGTCGCGCATATTCGCAGCTCGGTCATCTACCGTTCGTATGAGGACGCCTTTCAGACCACGACCGGCCTGCCCCTCGCCTTGCGGCCCCTCGGCACCCTGCAATCGCCGTTGCACGAGTCGAAGAACGCCAGCCGGTTTTGCGCCCTGATGATTTCGGCGAACAAGAGCTGCGCCGCCTGTCTGCGCCTGCAGCAGCAGGTCGAGGAATCCTCGGCCGAGTCGGTTTGCACGCTCGAGTGCTACGCCGGCTTGAGCGAGTCGGCGGTGCCGATCCGGGTGGGGGAGAATGTCGTGGCCTTTCTGCAAACCGGCCAGGTGATGCTGCGCCGGCCGTCGGCCGCCCAGTTCCGCCGGGCACTCAAGCAACTGGCCGACTGGGGCGCCAAGAAGGTCGACCAGGCCGAATTGGAGAAGGCCTATTTCGAGAGCCGGGTCATGACCAAGACGCAGTACGATTCGGTCCTGCGGCTCCTGACTATTTTTTCTGAGCACCTATCGACCTTGACCAACCAGCTGATGGTCAAGCAGGCCGCGGCGGAACTGCCGGCGGTGGCCAAGGCCCGGGCCTTCATCGCCCAGCATCAGGCCGACGAAATTTCGCTCGGGGACGTCGCGCGCGCGGTGAACATGAGCGCGTTTTATTTCTGCAAAACGTTTCGCAAGGTCACGGGGGTCACCTTTGTCGACTATCTGGCGCGCCTGCGGGTGGAGACCGTGAAGAACCTGCTGCTCAATCCGCACAAGCGGATCAGCGAGGCTGCCTTCGAGGCTGGCTTTCAATCGCTCTCGCAATTCAACCGGGTCTTCCGGCGCATCGCCGGGGAGGCGCCCACGGAATACCGCGAACGCCTCCATGGTTCGGCTTTCCCCTCGGCCACCAGCAATACGCCGAACGCCTTTGCCGCCTGAGTCGCGCGGCTAGCCGATGATCAAGACCGTTTTCGTGGCGGTTGATTTCTCTCCGGTTTCCGCGGAAGTGATCGCCGCGGCCGCCGATTTGACCGGAGCGCTCCAAGGGCGTTTGGTTTTGGGGCATGTCGTGCAGATCCCCAGTTCGGTGGTCAACTTTCAGCTGGCGGGCGAGGACATCTCCAACCTGGTGGCGGGCGCCGAGCGGGACGCCGAACAGCGGTTGGCCGCGCTGAGCCGGAATGTGGCGGATATTCCGGTGGAGACCGTTTGCATGACCGGTCTGCCGCCGGCCGAAGTCTGCCGCGAGGCGCGCGAGCGGTGCGCGGACCTGATCGTGGTCGGTTCGCATGGGCACGGCGCCCTCTATGAATTTTTGGTCGGCACCACGACCCAGGGCATCCTTAGAGATGCGGCCTGTCCGGTTCTGATCATACCGGCGGTGAAGGCCCGGGCGGCGCACCGTCGCGCCGCCCACAGCTAACGAAAGCTCCGCCGGTTTTCGGGGGACGTTCAGCTCGGCCGCGGGCCGAGGCGCGCGGTGGCGGGCGAAAGCGGGCTGTGCCCGATCCGCTCGACTGCGGCAGGCGAGCCCGGGTCGAATCCGGCGTGCGCCGGCACGGCCAAGAGCCGGCAAACGTCCTCGTCGGCCGTGGGCAGGTCGTCGGCGTACCAGCGGCTCAGGCTCCCCAAATTCTCGGCGGTCACCAAAGTGACGAGTTCATCGGCGGCCCGGCGGATTTCCTTTTCGACGGTCTGGGCCAGGACGGGCACCGCGACGATGATGCGGTGCGGTCGGCTGTGCCGGAGCACGGCGATGGCGGCCCGAACGGGCTCGCCGGTGGCGACGCCGTCGTCGACCAGGATGACGGTGAGCCCGGCAACGCGCAGCGGCGGCCGGCCGAAGCGGTACAGGCCTTCGTGTCGATCCAGTTCGAGCCGCTCGCGGGCGGTGATGGCTTCGACCAAGGCGGAGGACAGGGCGTGGTGTTGGATGACCGTCCGGTTCAGCATCCGGATGCCGGGCTTGCCGATCGCGCCCAAGGCGAGCTCCGGGTGATCGGGATGAGCCAGCTTGCGCACGACCAGGACGTCGAGCGGCACGCTGAGCGCGCGGGCGACTTCGTGGGCGACCGGAACGCCGCCGCGGGGCAGCGCCAGCACGACGACGCCCGGTTGATAGGCATACTGCAGCAGGCCTTGGGAAAGCAGGTGGCCGGCGCGGGCCCGCGTGCCGAACGCGGTCCGGCGTCCGTTGGGGGTGGCAACGGTCATGTCCTACCCTTCCGCCCAATGCGTCGGCTCCGCTCCGCAGATATTGGCATTGATGCGGCGAATCTTGCCCGACGGATTTTGGCCAGGCGTCGGTCGCCTCCGGGAAGGGCACAATACGGCCAAGCCTCGGCAAGAAGTGCAGAGCGTCTTCGGCCAACCGGTGCGAAGCTTGGGTACGATGACAGCTGCACCGCCCAGTATTCCGCCGGCGCGCAAGTATGCCTGGTCGGTCATCGACCGGCAGAACCTGCCGAAGCGTCCGGCCGCCGAGCGGGTTCACGACTTCCGCGAAACCTACGTGGGCTATGACGAGGCGACGGTGCGCGAGCAGGCCAGCCGGTGCATCCAATGCGGCGTCGCGACCTGCGTGCAGGGTTGCCCCCTGCACAATCGGATTCCCGAATGGCTCGGCCTGGCGGCCGACGGCGACTTCCTCCAAGCGGCGGAGATTTCGCGTTCGACCAGCAACATGCCGGAAATCTGCTCGCGGGTCTGCCCGCAGGAGCGCTTGTGCGAGTCGGCCTGTGTCTTGAACGGCAAGTCCGAGCCGGTCTCGATCGGCGCGGTGGAGCGCTTTATCAACGAGTACGCGTTTCGCTGCGGCGCGGTGCCGGTGCCGCGGCCGCCGCTCAACGGCTTCAAGGTCGCGGTGATCGGCTCCGGACCGGGCGGCATGGCTTGCGCCGACGAACTGGCGAAGTTGGGCTACGCGGTGACCATTTTCGAGTCGATGGCCATCCCCGGCGGATTGTTGGTCAACGGGATCCCGGCGTTCAAGCTGGCCAAGCCCGTGGTCGCCAGACGTTTCGAATTGCTCAAGGCGATGGGTGTCGATGTGCAGCTCAACGTCCGCGTCGGTTGGGATGTTTCGCTCGCGGACTTGCGGTCCCGGTTTGACGCAGTGTTTCTGGGCGTCGGCGCACAGTTGCCCAAGCCGCTCGACGTGCCGGGCGGCAACCACCCGCAGATTCTGCAAGCACTGCCTTTCTTGGCGGAGGCCAATGCGCTGGGCGAACCGCCTCCCGGTTTCGGGCCCGCGGCCGGCAAGCGGGTCGTGGTTCTCGGCGGCGGGGACACGGCGATGGACTGCCTGCGCACCGCGTTGCGCACCGGCGCCCGGGATGCCCTGTGCGCCTATCGGCGCGACCTGGAGAATATGCCGGGCAGCCGGAAGGAGTATGCCAACGCTCTCGAGGAAGGCGCGCGCTTCCAGTTTTTGACCTGTCCGGTGGGCATCGAGACCAATGCCGAGGGCGTGCTCTATGCGGTGCGGTGCGTCCGCATGGCGTTGGGCGAACCCGACGCCCAAGGGCGCCGCTCCCCGCGTCCGGTGACCGGTTCGGAATTCTCCATTCCGGCCGACTTTGTCCTGATCGCCTACGGATTCGACGCGGTGCCGTTTCCGCCCGAAAGCGATTTTCGCCAGGTCGCGGTGAACAAGTGGGGCACGTTCGAGGTCAATGGCGACCAAATGACGAATCTGCCGGGAGTGTACGCCGGCGGCGACTCGGTGCGCGGACCCAGTCTCGTCGTGCACGCGGTCCGGGACGCCCGGCGGGCGGCCGCATCCATCCATCGCTCGCTGGCCGGGCGGACCTGAGGCCATGACCCCGATGAGCAAAAATCGGGGTAAGGGCGCCAAGGGATGCGCAGCCACTGAGTCCGGGCTGGAGTATCTTCGCCGCGAACTCATTCGCATCCGATTAGATTCCGCCCAAACCGACCCGGGATGGTCCGAAAGATCGAGGCCCTAATGTCGACCATAAAGCTACATCTCGAGACGGAGGAATTGGCGGCGGTCGATCGGGTCGCGAAGCGGTTCAATTTGGGGACCGAGGCTTTGGTGTTCTTTGCGTTGGATCGGCTCATGCTGCAGCTGAACGACCCGGCGGTCCGGGCCGAGGTGCAGCAAACCGGCAATCCGCGCGGCAAGTCGCTCGCCCTGTGGAGCGATTCGGCGCGCTCCGTGCATATTTATGAATCCCAGCCCGACGGCGAGACGCGCCGGTCGCGTTACTTGAAGATGGAGGACTGGTAAACTTTCTGTGTTGTGGTTCGTTGCGTTCGGCCGACAGGCGGGTAGCCGCCTGTCGGCCTTTTTCTTGTATGCCCAATTGGGCTAACGGGGAGCGCGGCGCGTATCCGTTCCCGGGACGGTGACGATGCGGCCTCGTCCCGGGGCAAGCCTCGGGCTCTTTCGTTGATTTATCGAGCGCCGCCGCGCCGGGGAGGCGCCGGCCGAAGCGCAAGCCGGAGGGGGCGGGCGGGAGGTGCGCGCGGCGGGCGCCTGCGCCCCGTCCAGCCAGGACGATTCGCGCGGGCGTCAGCCCAATTTCGGGGAGCCTACCGGCGGACCCGCAGGATCAATACGGCGCCTGCCAGCTCTGGAGGATCCGCTGGTAGTTGGCCCGCTCGTAGCCGGCCGGATCGGGACAGCGGCGCAGATTCATGGCGCCGCGCAGCTCGTCGATGTTGCGATAGCCGTGGGCGGTCATCCAGTGGCTGAGCCCATCCAGGATCGTCGAAATGACGTGAGGGCCATGCTGGAGGACGACCGAGACCAGTTGCACGGCATCGGCGCCGGCGGCGACGGCCTTCACGACGTCCTCGGCGCTGTGCACCCCGCCGGTCGCGCTGAGCGAGGCCTTGAGCTGGGGCGAGAGGATTGCCAACCAGCGCAGCCGCAGCGGCAGCTCGGCCGGATCCGACAGCTTGAGCTGCAGGGCGATCTGGAAGTCCTCGAGATTGAAGTCGGGCTGGTAGAGCCGGTTGAAGAGCACGATGCCCGAAGCGCCGGCGCGCACCAAGGCGTGGGCGAACTGCGCCGGAGCGGTGTGGAATGGCGAGATCTTCACCGACACCGGGATGCCGACCGAGTCCGACACCATGGATACCGTTTCGATCATCGAGGCCTCGACTTCGTTGGCCGATGCGCCGGTCCCGGTGGCCAGTTGATAGAGGTTGAGCTCGATCGCGTCCGCGCCGGCCAGTTCGAATCGCCGCGCGATATCCGTCCAGGCGCCGGGCCGGCACCCGTTCAGGGAGGCGATCACGGGGATAGTCACCGTGGCCTTGAGCCGGTCGATGAGCTTGAGGTAGGCCTGCGGCTCCAGCTGATATTCCTCGGCGCGGGGGAAGTACGAATCGGCCTCGGCGTTGACGCCCAGGCTGGGTTCCTCCCGCTGGAGCAGGGCTTCCTGCTCCAGTTCGAGCTGCTCGGCGAAGAGCGAGCGCATGACCAGGGCGGCGGCGCCGGCATCCTGCAGCGCCCGGGCGGTCTCGAGACCGTCGGTCAACGGCGAGGCGCCGACGATGATGGGATGGGGCAGGTCCAGTCCGAGATAGCGAGTGGCAAGTTTCATGGTTGGGGCGGGGTTTTGGGCTCGGCGGCCGGCGGCGGGGAGGCGTGACCATTCGACGCGGGCGCCGCGGGGTGGGCGAGATGGTGGTACAGCGCGTAGT
>CAZWMF010000172.1:0-7847 GCA_964634535.1 uncultured Opitutaceae bacterium
CGGAAGGAGAAGGTCCAGGCCTTCACCGCGATGCTTCGGCGCCGGTACGAGAGCTGATTGCCCGGGGTGGGGTCGGGAATGAAGCCCATCCTGGCCCTGTCGACGTCGTGGTGCTCCCACCGACACACCGATGGTTACGCCATGCTGCGGGAGATGGCGGATTTGGGCTTCGAGTATGCCGAATTGAGTCACGGTATCCGGATCACATTGGTCCCTGGTATCTTCCGGGCCGTTCAGGAGAACGTGATCAAGATCAGTTCGACACATAATTTTTGCCCGTTACCGGCCGGAATCATCCAGGCCGCTCCGAACCTTTTCGAGCCGTCCGCCTTGGACGGGCGCGGCCACGCGCAATGGGTGCGCCACACCAAGCGGTCGCTGGATTTCGCGGCGCAAATGCAGGCCCGGGTATTGGTGTGCCACCTCGGCAGCGTCGCCTTTTTTTGGTTTAATCCCGGTACGAAACTGCGCCGTTATGTCGCGGCGCGACGGGAATTTTCGCCGGCGACCGATCCGAATTACGCGGCGGTGCTGGCGGGCGCGATGACCCGATTGCGCAAGCGGATGGTTCCGTATTGGGCCCAAACCCAGGCCAGCGTGCGCAAGATGCTCGCCTACGCGGCGGAGAAGGGCGTCAAGCTTGGGCTGGAGAATCGGGAGAAATTTGAGGAATTGCCGGTGGATGCGGACTACGCAGAATTTCTGGCGGGGCTGCCCGCCGAGGCCCCCGCCGGCTACTGGCACGATACGGGACACGCCCACCTGAAGGAGGGCCTGGGGCTGCTCAATCATCGCGAACACTTGGAAAAGAACGCGGCCCGCCTCCTCGGATTCCATCTGCACGATGTGAATGCGGCGCGCCAGGACCATCAACCCGTGGGCAGCGGCCAGATCGACTTCGGCATGGTGAGCCGGTTTTGGCGGCCCGAGCACGTGCTCGTGCTGGAATTCAATCCCCGGGTGAAAACCGAGGAGGTCAGCGCATCCCGCGAGCGGATCGACGCGCTGCGGTCGAGGGTCGGCTAGGGAATGTTGGCAAACCTGGTTCGGACCCGCAGCGGCCGAACCAGGTTTGCCAACATTCCCTAGACTGCATCCGTCACGGCGCCGCGCGAAGTTTTCGTTGGATTTCGCCCAGCCAGCGTCGGTGCGGACCGGATAGGGTGATCAGTTCCAGCTGGTCGAAGGCCACCCAGACTAGTCCGCCCGCGTCCGCGGCGGCTGGGCGGGCCCGCGCCACGCGCGCGGCGAGACTGGCGGGCGGCACGGCGTGGATCGACTCGGCGATCCGGTAACGGGTGATGGCGCGACTGCGGGCGGCGAGGAGACGCTCCCGGCCGACTGCGGCCGCACTCAGGCCGGCTTGCCGGGCGGTGGGCAGTTCGTAAATGCCAGCGAGGCGGCGCGCGTCGGCCGGGGCCCGATGCAGCAGGAGCGCATCGGTTCGCGCGCACCAGACGCGCACCACCGAACGGGCTTCGACCGACTTCGGGGCCAGGCGCGGGTACTGCGCGGGATCGCTGCCCCGTCCGGCCTCGCAGAAGGCGGCGACGGGGCAGCGCGGACACTGGGGATTGCGCCGGGTGCACAGGGTCGCCCCCAGTTCCATCATGGCTTGGTTGTGATCTCCCGGTTCTTCCTGGGACAACAGCTGCCGGGCGAGCGGGGCCAGACGTTTCGCCGCGCTCGCCCCGTCCGGATACCGGGTGCGGTCCGCGGTGAGGCGCGTCAGAATCCGCACCACGTTGCCGTCCACACAGGCGGCGGGATAGCCGAAGGCGATGCTGGTCACGGCCGCGGCCGTGTAGGGACCGACGCCGGGCAGGTCCTGCCAGGCCTCGGGCGTGCGCGGGGGCGCCGGTCGGCCGGCGATCGCCTGAGCGAGCCGATGGAGGTTCTGCGCCCGCGAATAATAGCCCAGTCCCTCCCAGAGTCGGAGCACGGCGGTCGCGGGCGCGGTGGCGAGCGCTGGAAAATCCGGGAACGCCCGCATCCACCGCTCAAAGTAGGGCAGGACCGTGCTCACTTGGGTCTGTTGGAGCATGAACTCGCTGACGACCGTCCGGTAGAGGGACGGGGTCTGGCGCCAGGGCAGCACCCGGGCTTCCCGGCGGTACCAGCCGAGGAGGGCGACGCGAAAACTCGGCGCGGCGGCCGGGAGACGGACCGGGGACGGCGGCATGGCGGCCGCATTGGCCGACGGGGGAGCCGCAAGGGCAAGAAAACTTTTGCCCTTTCGCGCCGTTTTTGCGGCCATGGGGTGCATGCCGAAGAAGTCCGACGAGCCGGAGGCGCCGAAGAAAATCTCCTCCTACACGGTGAAGCTGGACGACGGCCAGATGGAGAAACTGCGCGGCGTGCTGGATCGGCGGGGCTGGACGCCGTTCGAGGTCGCCTATGCCCGGTTCGCCTTTCGGGGTCCCGATTGCAACGTCACCGCCTATACGAGCGGCAAGGCCGTCATCGCCGGCAAGGGCACCGAGGATTTCGTGCTGCACACCTTGGAGGCCGAGGTGACCCAGGCGGCCAAGCTCGGCTACGACGACGTCCTGCACCCGGATTGGTTCGAGCCCCACGCCGGCCTGGACGAAAGCGGCAAAGGCGATCTCTTTGGCCCGGTGGTGGCCGCGACGGTCATCGCCGCCCCGCCGGCGATCCAGGATTGGATTCAGGCCGGGGTGAAAGATTCGAAGCGGCTGGCGGAGTCGCAGATCATCAAGCTCGACCAGCTGATCCGCGGCACGGCTGGCGCGGTGGTTCGCACCTGCTATTGCGGCATGCCCAAGTACAACGAACTCATGGCCCGGCCGAACGCCAACTTGAACCGGCTCCTCGCCTGGCAGCACGCCACGGCGCTCGCTCAGGCGCTCGAGCAAAGGCGCGTGCCGTGGGGCCTGCTCGACCAGTTTTCCAAGCAACCGCTCACCCAGCGGGAGTTGCAGCGCAAAGGGGTGGGCGAGTTCGATCTGCGGATGCGGACCAAGGCCGAGGAGGATCCGGTGGTCGCCGCCGCGTCGGTCGCCGCCCGCGCCGAGTACGTGCGTCAGATGAACGCTCTGTCCAAGCGCTTCGGCGCCAAGCTGCAGAAGGGGGCCGGGCCCCTGGCCAAGGCGCAGGCGGCGGAAATCGTGCGCCGCCTGGGGGCGCGGGCGCTCGGCGAATTCGCCAAGCTGCATTTCCGGACCGCCTACGAGGTGGTCGCCGAGGCGGGCAAACTGGACGAATTGCCGCTGAGCCCGCCCAAACCCCGGATGGATTGGAATTGACGATGCCCAAGCGGCGGCAACTCCGGGCCTTCGACGTGAAGCAGATTGGCGAATTGGCCAGTCTGATCGGCGTCGACGAGGCCGGCCGCGGCGCCTTGGCCGGGCCGGTGGTGGCCGGCGCGGTGCTGATCAACCGGAGTTTCCTGGAGAGCCGGTGGGCCCTGGCCAAGTCCAGCCGGGTCAACGATTCGAAGCTGCTCAGCCCGGCGGAGCGCGAGGACCTGTGGGTCGAATTCGAAAAGCTCGCCCGTGCGGGCCTGATCCACGCCCATTTCGGGGTCGCGTCGGTCGAGGAGATCGAGGTGCACAACATTCTCGGGGCGACCAAGCTCGCCATGCGGCGGGCGCTGGAGGGCATTTATCCGCCCTCGGCGTTCGAGCGCCGGACCGAACCGGATCTGTTTTCATCCCTCGAGGAACGAACGGGCTTCCAGCCGGCGGTGTCGGGCCGCATCCTGATCGACGGCGTGCCCTTGCGCAATTTCCCCTATCCGCACGAGGGCGTCGTCAATGGCGACGCCCGTTCGCTGTGCATCGCGATGGCGTCGATCGTCGCCAAGGTGACGCGCGACCGGCTGATGACCGAACTCGACCGCGCGGTGCCCGGCTACGGCTTCGCGCGCCACAAGGGCTACGGCACCGACGACCATCGCGAGGCCCTGGTCCGGCTGGGGCGCAGTCCGCAGCATCGCGAAATGTTTCTGCGCAAACTGTTCGCGGGCCGCGTCGATCCCGGCCAGATGGAAATGCTCGGCGGCGGGCTCGCGAGCGAGGCCGCGCCGACCCCCGAGCGCTAAGCCACCCGTAACCCATGCCCGGCAAAAAGAACACCTCCCTCGATCGCCTGCTCGGCCGGCTGGATTCGCTCGACGCGGTCAACCTGGCCAACCTCGTGCAGCGCCTGGCGCGCGAGCGCAGCCTCTTCGAAAGCATTTTCAACACGCTGCAGGAAGGCGTCCTCGTGATCGCCGCGGACGGTCAAATTGAATACGCCAACGACTCCGCCCATCGGCTGATCGGCGCGGCCGACGACGACCTGGCCGGTCGCACGCTGTGGCGGCTGGTTCCCGGCCTGCGTCCGTCCCTCGGCACCGAGCTGGACGACGCGGACGCGGCGCTGCCCGCGGTGGCCCGCGAGTTCGAACTGACCTATCCCGAGCCCCGCACGGTGCGGCTGTACATGGTGCCCGTCCGGCACCACCGGCGGGACCCCGGGCGGCGCTTCGCCGTGATCCTCTCCGACGTGACCGCCGAGAAGCGCGCGACCGGCCGGCGGTTGGAGGACGAGCGGATCTCCTCGATCCTGCTCCTGGCGGCCGGGGTGGCCCACGAGCTCGGCAATCCACTCAATTCCCTGACGATCCACCTCCAGTTGGTCACCCGCAAGCTGAAGAAGGCCGCGGCGTCCGCCGAACTGGCCGGGGTGGCCGATTCGATCGCGGTGTGCCGCGACGAGGTGCAGCGCCTCGACGGCATCATCCGCAATTTTCTCGAGGCGATCCGGCCCCAGCCGCCCAATCTGGGCGAGGTCCGGCTGCCCGAAGTCCTGACCGCGGTCCTGCGCGTGCAGGAGCGCGAATTCGCCGACCGCGGCCTGACGGTCGACGCGGAAAGCCCGGATGCCCTGCCCACGGTCATGGCCGATCGCGACCAGCTCAAGCAGGCGATCTTCAATCTGACCAAGAACGCGATGGACGCGATGACCCCGGGGGGCGTCCTGCGCATCCGCTCGCGCGCGGACGACGCGTCGGTTTATCTCGCGTTTGCCGACAGCGGGAGCGGCATTCGGGCGGACGACCTGGTGAAGCTCTCGCAGCCGTACTTCACCACCAAGCCGGGCGGCCACGGCCTGGGGCTCATGATCGTGCAACGGATCATGCGCGCGCACGGGGGCCAGCTGGCGATCGAAAGCCGCGAGGGGGAGGGCACCATCGTCACGCTCCAGTTCCCGCGCAAGGACCGGCGCGTGCGGATGCTGGGCGGCGGGGAGACCGAGCCGGTCAGTTTGGACCCGACCCCGGCCCGCCCAGGAGATTCCTCACCATGACGGTCTGGCTCTCCACCTGCCCGTTCATGCGCAGCGTCACCTTGACCGGGATCGTGTCGGCGGTGACGCCGAGTTGGGAGATCATCGGTTCGGGCTCCGCGATTTGCGAGGGCGCGACGGCCAGCACCTCGGGAAACACCGCAAAATTGCCCAAGTCCGACTCGAAGTCCGCCACGTCGATCTGGTAGGTTTGCGTGCTCAGGTTCTGGATGCGCAAATGGAGCGTCACCGGCGGCATCGGGCTGCCCACGGCGTTCTTGGCCCGGAGGTACGCGATGGCGTCGTCCCGGTCCATGCCATTGACATCCAAGGCCGTCGGGCGGGACTCCTTGTGCCGTCCGTCCAAGCCGGCTTTCCCCCGGCCGATGCCTTGGCTGATGGTCACCGTGACCGCGAGGCGCTTGTTGAAAAAGGCGGCTTCGCCCTTCATGGCCACGGGGCGCTCGCCGGTGTTGACGGCCTGGGCCAACTGGTCGGTCGGCCGGTGCGAGGCGCAGCCGCCCCCGGCGAGGAGCAGCCCGGCGGCGAGGAAAAGGCGGACGGGGTAGGAGATCGGCATGGGGAGCGAGTGCGGTAAAGGTTGCAGCCTCGATTAACTTGCGCCAATTAAAAAGGCGCACCCTTCTCGGCGGTTCGGCGTCTTGCCGAAGGTACCGCAATGCCTCACGCATGGATCCAAGTTCTACGGCCGAGTTGGTCGATCTCGTCCGCCGGGCTCAAGCCGGCGACGAAGGCGCGCAGCGGCAGATTATCGTCGGGTATCAACATCGGGTGGCCGGCTTCGTTTACGCCATGATCGGGAGAAGTGATATTGTAGAAGACCTTACCCAGCTGGTCTTTATAAAAATGGTGCGGGCGGTCGATCGCCTGCAGGCCCCGGCCCAATTTGAGTCATGGCTGTTTCGGCTGGCCCGCAATACCTGTATCGATTACCTCCGTCGACAGAAGCTACGGCGAATTTTTGTCCCGTTTGCGCCGGAACACGAGGATGTGGCCGAGCCGGCGGGGGCGGTGGGGACCGAGGAATTGGACGCGCTTCGGCACGCGCTGGCCCAGCTCCGACCGCGGGATCGAGCCTTGCTCGCGTTGGTGCAGGAGGGCCGCTCCCACGCCGAAATTGCCGAGACGCTCAAATCCAGCGTTGCCGCCGTAAAGGCGCGTCTGCATCGTGCCCGGGAGCAGTTGCGCGAACACTATCAACCGTCCAATGAACCCTGAATCTCAAGCATGGCATGAGCTTCGCGCGGCCGGCGCCGGCTGCCTGCGCCCGGGTTTTGCCGATCGGGTCCTGCGCGCGGCTCAGGTGGTGACCGGGCCGTCCCTGCTCAGCCAGTTTGCCTTTAGCGCGGCGACGGCGGCGCTTTGTCTGTGGGCCATCATCTTCTTCCAGGGGCGCCGCAGCCAGTCGGATTTCAATCGGAGCCTGGCCGATTGGCAGGAAGTGGCGGTCGCGTCCGACGCCATCCCCGCCCAATGAAACAATTTCTGCTCGTGGCGCTGGTCACGGCGGTGGGCTTTGTCGTCGGCAGCTACGCGGGGATCTATTTTGAGCGGCACCGGCCGATTCCCGGGCCGCCCGCCCCGTTCATGGGAGAATTTGGCCGACCGCATCCGCGGGGCGGACCGGCGCATCCGATCAATCGGGCCGAGCTGATCGCGCAAATCGAGGCGATTCGGCCGCAACTCGAGCAATATCGCCGGGATTTGCTCCAGATCGACGACCAGTTCAGCGCCGATTTCGACGCCCTCTTGAACGACGAACAGAAGGCCCGGCACGCGGCGGAGATCAAGCGCCGGCACGACGCCGAGTCGAAGGATACCGGTCCGCTGACCGACGACCGGATATCGTTCATTTTGCGCGAAGAACCGGTGCACGCCATCTTGTGGGAGGTGGTCATTCCCTTTCACCTCGATCGGCTGACCGCTCAATACAAGCTCGACGACGGCCAGCGGGAAAAGGTCCGCCTGTTGCTGCGGAAACGGCGGCAGGCGTTTCTCGAACTGATCGACCGTGCGCCCCCGCCCAGCGTGGGGCTGAGCCGGCTCGCCCCGTGGGTGCAGCGTCTGGCCGAGCCCGCACCCGCCAAGTGATCCGGCGGCCGGCGGGCGCGGTTGTCCGCTTGCCACCCGGGGCATTATCCGCAGTTTAATCCTTCAATTATGCTGCCCAGCGTGCTCATCGTCGACGACGAGAAACACACCCGCGAGGGTCTGCAGCAGGCGCTGGTCGACAATTACGACGTGTCGGTCGCCGCGAGTTCCGACGAGGCATTCAACCTCATGGACGCCCAGTCCTTCGACGTCGTGGTCACGGATCTGCGGATGCCCGGCAAGTCGGGGCTGCGCGTCATCGACAAGGCCCTGACGTTGCCCAATCGGCCGGCCGTGCTCATGATGACGGCGTATGGCACGATCGAGGGCGCGGTCGAAGCGATGAAGCGCGGCGCGGTGGACTTCCTGACCAAGCCGGTGAACTTGGAAAGACTGGAGATCCTGATCCAGCGCGCGCTCAAGACCCGAACCCTGGAGGTCGA
>CAZWMF010000173.1:0-5021 GCA_964634535.1 uncultured Opitutaceae bacterium
TAGCCGGAAAACCCGGTTTCGGGCACCAGGCTGAAGTTCGGACTCCCCTCCCCGGTGCCGGATTTGCCGTCGACCTGGAACCCGACGGGATAGCCGTCGAGATAGGAGTTGGTCTGTTGATAGAACGCGGTCCCGAAATCGGTCACCTGCTGGCAGGTGAAGTTGCCGTTGAAACTCAGCGCCCGGGTCGGCTGGCAGACCAGTTCGAGTTCGAGGCCGTTGGCCTTGACCAGATAGGCCGGCGCGCCGTGAATCTGCGGCTCGGTCTTGATCTGCTGGTAGAGGGCCGCATTGAA
The DNA here is from genome assembly GCA_964634535.1 of uncultured Opitutaceae bacterium. GTDB lineage: Bacteria > Verrucomicrobiota > Verrucomicrobiia > Opitutales > Opitutaceae > Palsa-1447. Next base: position 297 of record CAZWMF010000173.1, read on the forward strand.
CAGGAGCGTGTTCCGGGCAAAGGCTTCCTTGTAGCCGGCCTCGTAGAGGACGCTGCGGGTCCGCAGCGAGGCGATCAACTGCTGGTGGTAGTCGGTCGGCGTCCCGGTGGGCGCATTGGCGTCGGCGATCAGGCTGACATTGACTCCGCCAAAGTTCGGCGAGCCCTCGATCGCGTCGACCCGGTTGCCGGTGAGGTAGAACGCGCTGGTTTCGGTTGGCTTGAACGAAAGGCTGGCAAAGGCGGACGGATCGTCGACCGCGGCGCTGGCGTGGAAGAGCGAGCCCGCGCTGACCGCCGTGCCCGGTGCGGTGACGACGCCCGTCGTCGGATCCATCACCTGGATGAGGTTCGGATTGCCATCGTCGGCCTGGATATGGTCGGTCCGCAGGCCGAGGACGGCTGCTATGTGCGGGCCGAGCCGGAGATCCTCCTGGACGAAGACGGCCGAGTCGTCGATGTGCGAATCCTGATCGTTGGCGTCGCCCGGCAGGTAGGCGCTGTAGCCGGGAGCGCCCGGAACCGCGTAGCCGCCGCCGAAGGTGTTGCCGTCGGCCGCATAGGCCGGAAAATGGAAGGTGGCCGAGGGCTGGTTCAGATCGTAAAAGAAGAACGGAATGATCGCGTAGTCCTGGTAGGCCACGATGCGGGTGTACCGGAATTCACCGCCGGCGATCAGGCGGCTGCGGATCGAGCCCTGGCCAAAGTCCCCATGGTACTCCAGGCGGTCCTGCGCCGATTCCTGCACCGGCATGAACTCGTCGTACCCAAACTGGTTCAGTTCGCGATCGTGAGCGCTTTCCAGGTAGGTCCGGTTGACGACGGTGCTGGTCGCGTTGAACGCGAGGGTGATCGTCACCTGGGCCTGTCCGCGGCCGGTGCGGGCCGAGTCGCCCGGCGTCGTGAGGACGATATACGCCGGCAGCTTGCGCGCGCTGGCCGTGGCCGGATCGAGCACGCCGAAGGATCCGTCCACCGCGCCGGCGCCGTAGGGCGGCAGGTCGGGCGGGGCCGCGACCGCCCCGCCGAGGTAGGTCCCGTTCCAGATGAATTCCTGCGTCGGCCGATTGACTCCGGTCACGTCTTCAAAGCGGCTGGCATACCCTTGAGCCCACGCATCGATGCTCAGCGCGGCGGTGGGACGCGCCGCCAGGGCGACAAAGAGATCCTGGGTCTGGTTGGGGTCGTTCTGGTAGTAGTTCTCGCCGTACCGGCTTAGATAGCTCACGCGATAGGCCAGCGTGGAGTCGATCGGGCCGCCGGTATCGATCGTGAATTCCGGGTTCGCATAGGAATGCCCGCTCGTCCAGCTGCCGAATGTCGCGTCGACTTCCGTATGTGTGGCGTCGAAGGCGGGCGCCTTGGTCACCAGATTTGCGTAGCCGCCAGGCGCCTGGCTCTGCGGACCGAAGACGGCCGAGCCCGGGCCTTTCACGATGTCCATCGCCTCGACGCCGTTGAAACTGGGCAGGATGCTCTCGAGCGTGAAAAGGGTCTGCTGACCGTCGACATAGATCTGGGCGTTGTCGCCGCGAATCTGGGGCGTCGCCGGGACGCCGTAGCGGGCCGGCGAATAGACTCCGGGGGAAAACTGGCCCAGGTCCATTGCGTCGGCGACCTGGCGGTCCTGCATCCAGGCCCGGTCGACGGTGGTGACCGAGCGGGGCAAATCGATGATGCTGAGGTCGTCCCCGAGGACGCTCCCCACCGGCCGGACGGTGGGGAGAATCTGTTCGCCGACCGGCACGTCGGTCACGGTGTAGGGATCCAGGGTGGTCACCGGCCCGGCCGGAACCGAAGCCACCTGCGCGGTGAGGACCGATCCGAGCAGGGCGGCGGCCGCCGTGCACCCCCGGCGCAGGGCGCGGCCATTCATGCCGGGTGCGGGGCCGACTGGGCGGGGCCCGGTGTGGCCGTCGATTCGACGCCGCCGAAGGCAACGGGCTCGGCCCAGACCTCGCGCAGCGAGCGGCCGCTCACCAGTCCCCGCCAAGCCCGGATCACGCCAGCATGGGTCACCAGGACGATCCGTCCGGAATCGCGGCTCAGCAGCTCGGAGCGCACCCGCCCCACCCGCGCCCACAATTCGGCCGTGGTCTCGCCATCGGGTGGGCGCTGCGTCCACGGATCGAGGGCCCAGGCGTCGCTTGCCGGGCCGCGGAAATCAACCCAGCGGCGGCCCTCCCACTGGCCAAAATCCAATTCCGCCAGGCGCGGGTCGATCCGCACGGGCGCTTCGAGGGTATCGGCCAGGGCCCGACACCGGTCGGCCGGACTCGTCCACACTTCGGTCGGCGCCCACGGCAGGATGGCGCGCACCCCCCGGGCTTCTTCGGCAAACGTGGCGGCGAGCGGATAGGCCGTCCGCCCGTAGCAGACGCCCAGCGGGGCCCGAATGCGCGTATGGCGGATGAGCACAGCCTTCATCGGAGGGCCAGAATCGAGAGGTAAAAAACCACCTCGCAGACCTGTTGGGCGGCCCCGAGGCAGTCGCCCGTGAAGCCGCCCAGGCGCCGCTTGAACCAGGCGGCCAGGATCAGGCGTGCGGCGAGGACGGTGAACGCGGCCCACCAGAAACGGACCGGCAAAAGCAGCAGGGCGCCGGCTCCCGTCGCCAGCGCGCATGCAAGGCGCCCGCCCGTCAGGACGGTCGCCAGCGGTTTGGTCTTCACGGAATCCTGGCGCACATACGGCAGGGTGCTCATGAGCGAAATCGCGGCGGCTCGACTGAGCACGTGGCCGGCGATCAAGCCGGCCGGCACGAGCCCGGCGGGCAGCGCGCCCACGCTCAGCCACTTCAAGCCCAGCATGACGACCGTTCCGATCACGCCGAAGGCCCCGACCCGCGAATCGCGCATGATGTCGAGGACGCGGTCCCGGGTGGCACCGCCGCCGAAGCCGTCGCAGACGTCGGCCCAACCGTCCTCGTGGAGGGCGCCGGTCAATAGGAGCGTGGCGGCGAGGCTGATCCCGCTCGCCACGAGGGGCGGCCAAATATGCACGCCCAGCCACCAGGCGAGCGCCGCGGCGCCGCCGACCAGCCAGCCGACGAGCGGAAAATAGGCGGCCGAGCGTTGCAGGTCCGCGGGATCCCAATCGGCCACCGCCGGCACCGGCAGGCGGGTGAAGAACATCACGGCTTCCCGCAGGGCCCGCAATTCGCGGCGCCATCGTCTCATGCCGGTGCGCCCTCCCGTCCGCTCACGCCGGCCGACTCGAATGTCGCCATCTCGCGCAAAAAGGCGGTCGCGGATACGAACAACGGCCAGGCGAGCGCCGCCCCGGTGCCCTCGCCCAGCCGCAGGCCGAGATCGAGGAGCGGCTGGGCCTTCAAGGCGGCCAGGGTACGCTGGTGTCCGGCTTCGGCCGAACTGTGCGCAAACACGCAATAGTCGAGAACGGCCGGCTGAATGCGGGCGGCGACGAGTGCGGCCGAGGTCACGATGAAGCCGTCGACCACAATCAGCATGCGCTGGGCCGCGCCGGCCAGCATGGCGCCGGCCATCATCGCGATTTCGCAGCCGCCAAAGGCCGCAAGGGCGTCGAGCGGGCTGCGGGCACTGGCGTGGCGGGCCTGCACCCGGTGCAGCACCGCGCGCTTGCGGGCGAGTCCGGCGTCGTCGTGGCCGGCGCCCCGCCCCACCACGGTGTCGAGCGGCTCGCCCGTGAGCGCGCTCACGAGGAGCGCGGCGGCCGACGTGTTGCCGATCCCCATTTCGCCAAAGAGGAGGGCGTTGGTCCCGGCGGCCGCCAGGCGTTCGGCGATCAGGCCGCCGCGCGCGAGGCAATCGGCCACTTCGTCTTCAGTCAGGGCGTTTTCGTGCAGACAGTTGCGGGTGCCGGCCCGCACCTTGCAGGCGAGGAGTCGGGCGTGTTCCGGGAAGGACGCGGCCACGCCGGCATCGACCACCCGCAGGGCGAGGCCGTGCTGGCGGGCGAACACGTTGATGGCGGCGCCCCCCGCGAGAAAATTGTGGACCATCTGCGCGGTGACGGCCGAGGGGAAAGGGCTCACGCCCTCGGCCGCGAGCCCGTGGTCGCCGGCGAACACGAGGACGGTGGGCGCGCGCCACTCGGGCGTGAGCGTGCCCTGGATCAGGCCGGCGCGCAGCGCGAGTTCTTCCAGCCGTCCGAGCGAACCGGGCGGTTTGGTTTTTTGGTCGATCCGGGCCCGCAAGGGCGCTTCGAGGTGGGCGGCGAGCGATGGAATGGATGGAGGATGCCAATTCATAGAAAATTCATTTAAGGCGGAGGGCGCAGCCGGCCACGAGCAGCCAGGCTTCGTCCGCGGCGGCCGCCGTCGCCTGGCCGAGCGAACCGGCGAGATCCCGAAACCGCCGGAGTTCCGGGAGCTCCGGCACCGGGCTCCAGCCGATCTCGTTGGCCACGACGACCACCGGCCAGGGGGCGGCGCGCAGGCGCGCGAGCTCGGCCGACCACGCGGCGAGAATCGCGGCGTCGGAGTCGTTCATCCGGTCCCCGAGCCAAAGCGTGAGGCAGTCGATGACGGCGCCGGCCGGGGCCGGACGCAGGGCCGCGAGCGCGGGCGCAATTTCGCGGGGCGCCTCCAGCGTGCGCCAGAGCGGGCGCTCGGCGCGATGGCGGGCCACGCGGCCGAGCATTTCCGGATCGGCGGGATCGGGCCGGTAGGTGGCGACAAACACGACGTCGGGGCCCCAGGCCTGGGCCAGGGCGGACCAGGGGGCCGGGCCCGGCGGAAGGGCCC
>CAZWMF010000173.1:5031-7830 GCA_964634535.1 uncultured Opitutaceae bacterium
ACGGGGCCGGTGAGAAAGATGAGTCGGCTCATGTTATTGCATTCCGGACCCACCGGTCATTGGCGCGGGCGTCGCCCGCACCCGCTCAGCGGGAGCGGACGCCACGGGCGACTCGACCAGGGGGCTTCTCGATGCGACATCGTCAATAGTGCCACTCCACGGCGAAATCGATTCCCCGCGGCAGCGCCGGGTAACCCGCCGTTTCCTGGTAGCTCCGGTTGAGCGCGTTCTCGACGCGCAGTTTCAGCGCGAGGTTTGGGCGCAGGGCGTAGCTCGTATAGAAGCGGACGGTCGTGTACCCGCCGAGCGGCACCGGGGCGTACGCTCCGTCCAGCCGATCGGCGACCAAATGGACGCCCGCGCCCACGAGCCAGGGTTGGGTGATCCGCGCCTCGACGCCGCCGTCGAACGTATGGCGCGGGCGGCGGATGAGCCGGGTGTCGGTCACCTCGTCCATCGCCTGGAGATAGGTGTACTCGCCGCGCACGGTGGCGGCCGAGCCCAGCTTGGCGCTCGCGGCCAATTCCACGCCGCTCGTCGTGGCCCGGTCGACATTCACATATTGGCCGGCGTAGGTCGTGTAATTCTCGATCTCGTAGTCGAGCAGGTTCCGAAAACGGTTCTCGAAATAGGTCGCGCTCAAAGTCAGGCCGCCTTGAAGGATGGTTTGGTCGATGCCGGCATCCCAACCCCGGGAGGTTTCCGGCTGCACGCCGGGATTGGGCAGAATGTACGGAGGCTGGCCGTAGCGGTCGCTCGGCGTGGGCGCATTGAAGCCGGTGCCGTAGGTGGCGCGCAATTTGGTGTTTTTGACCGGTATATAGGCCAGACCCGCGCGGCCGGTGGTCGCGTCTCCGGCCGTGTCAAAATGATCGTGCCGGAGCCCGGCCGTAAGTTCGATCTGCTCAATCGGGTGGAGGGTGGTCGACAGGTACTCGGCGAGCGACCGGTCGGTCTCGACGCCGCCCGCGTCGTAGTAGGACCACTCGGCATTGATCCCGGCCACCAGTTCGGCCCACTTCGCCGCCTCCCAGGTGTTCTGCCAGTCGACTATCTCGCGCGTGTTGCGTGCGTAGTAATCGTCGTAGGGCGAGCCGTCGTCGTAGGTGTACTCATCCTGGTACCATGCGGTCGTGAGTCGGGAACGAAAATCATCGCCGGACCGGGCTTCCAGGTAGGCGGTGGCCAAGTCGGTCGTCGCGAGCACATCGCCCGGGGGCACGAAGCCCAGCGGGCCGGGCTCCTCGTAATTGCCGACTTGCCCGCGCAGCGTGGCGCCGGCCAGGAGCCACGGGGTCAGGGCTTCTTCCAGCCGGGTGGAATAGTTCCAGTCGCGGTATTTGTTGTTCGCCCGGTCGTTGTCGGTCTGCTCGTGGTCGATGGCTGCGCTGTAACTGGTCGCGTCCGTCCCGCCGGCCAGCGTCGCCTCCGCGCCAAAGCTGCCGAAGGAACCGACAAAGGTGGACACGACCCCGGACGGCGCGCCCGCCCCATGGGTCGTCTCTAGAAGAATCACCCCGCCCAGAGCCGAACTGCCATAAAGTGTGCTTTGCGGCCCGAGGAGCACTTCGATCCGATCGAGACCGGCGAGATCGGCGCCGCCGAAAAAGTTGGCGTAGGAAATATTTGCGGTGTTCAAGCGCACTCCGTCGACGATGAAGAGCGTCAGGTCGGAGTTGGCCCCCCGCAAGAAGACCGAGCTCTGGCCGCCGACCGCCCCGGTGTTGACGACGGTCACCCCGGGGGTTTGCGCCAGCGCCGTGCGCAAGTCGGTCACCTGCATGGTCGCCAGGTCCGCCACCAGCACCGGCGTCACGTCGCTCGGGGCATATTCCAGATCCTGCGGCGTGCGGGTGGCCGAGACCACATAGTTTTCGAGCGTGACCGATTCGTCCGGAGGGGGGACGGGCGCGGTTTGGGCGCGCAGCGCGGCGGCCGCCAGAGCGGCGCCAAAGGCAAAGGACCGTCCCGCCAAGCGGGCCAGTGAGGGCAGATACATAGGATGGCTGTCTTATCTTGGGTAAGAGCAGACACCATGGGCCCGGGATGCGGTGGACGGCACTGCCCTCACGCTTCATTTTTGCGATGAAGATTTCGCGGACGGCGCGCGCAAAAGGTTTCGCGCCGAACGCGTGAGTATCTGAGGCGTGGATATTCGGACTCCGCATATGTCGCCGGTCGGGGCCGGCTGCCTCGCTTCCGCCTTCACCTAAGACTGACCTGATTGGCTCTTCACCCCGGTGGGACCGGTGTGCTGGAAGTCTGGTCTGATGCGATACCGCAGCGCAACTGTGGCCGATTCTCACGGCCTTCCCCGCGGCCTCAAACATGGTTAAAAAGAACGCGAACGCAGGGACTAGGCGGTTTCCGGCTCGTTCAGGCAAGCCCATACGCGACGGCCGGCGCGTTATTTTGCCCGGACCGCGGGCCATTCGAATCGCTGATACGCTCCGACGGAGCCGACGACGATCGCCTCAGGTCGGCGGACCCGGGGAGGCAACCGACGCGGCGGGCAGTTCCAGCTCGAACCAGGTGCCCTCCGCGGCCGACGTGGAAAAACTCACCCGACCGCCGAGCAGTTGCTCGCCGAGGAGCTTCATCGAGTAGGTTCCCAGACCCCGGCCGAGGGCGCCTTTCGTGCTGAAGTTGCGTTGGAATATCCGCCGGCCCACCGCCGCCGGGATTTCGCCGCGATTCCAGACGCGGAAGCGCACGCCGCGCTTGTCCGCTTCGACACACAGCCGCACCTCGCCCCCCGCCTCCGTCGCCTCCAGCGCGTTGAGAACCATGTTGTACACC
>CAZWMF010000174.1:0-2689 GCA_964634535.1 uncultured Opitutaceae bacterium
CACCTCGATCGCTTCCGCTCATCCGCCGGCCGGCACCCAGGCCGCGTTGGACGCATGGAACCAGGGCCAATCCGGAGGCGTCGCGCTCGCGTGGGTCGACGCGGACGGGGCCGCCTTCTTCCAGGCCGGAAAATTTGACGCGTCCGATCCGCGCCCGATCACGCCCGACACGCAGTTCGAACTTGGTTCGATCACCAAGGTCTTCACCGCCTTGCTGCTGGCCGATAGCGAGCAGGCCGGCCGGGTGAACCGCCTCGATCCCGCCGCGAAGTATCTCGTGCCGGCCGGCGATCCGGCGCAGGCCGACTTGGCAAAGATTACGCTGCTCGCCCTATCCACCCACACTTCCGGCCTGCCCCGGCTACCCTATAACATCGGCCCGAATCCGGACGGGAATCCCGACCCCTATGCCGCCTACGACCGGGCCGCATTGATCGACGCGTTGCGCCATGATGGGCGGGGCGCCCCCGCGGGCCGCGCGGTGGCGTATTCGAATTTCGGCGTGTCGGTGCTGGGCGAGGCCGTGGGCACCGCCTGGGGCACGACCTACGCGAACGCGCTGCAGACGCGTATACTGACTCCGTTGGGATTGGGCGCGACGAGTCTCGGATTAGCCGGCACGCCGGCGCCCGCGGATTTGGCCCCGGGACATGTCGGCGACCGGCGCGTGCCCAATTGGACTTGGCTCGCCTGTGCGCCCGCGGGAGGCCTCCGCAGTTCGGCGCGCGATATGGCCAAATTCTTGGCGGCGAGCCTGGGGGATGAGCGCGCAGCCCTCCATGCCGCCTTCGTGGCGACGGAACAACCCGAGCGCACCGATCCCGACTTGGGCGGACATATCGGTCTGGGCTGGCTGATCACGGATGATCCGCTCAAGCCGGTCTTTTGGCACAATGGCGCCACCGCGGGCAGCCACGCGGTGATCGCTTTCTGTCCGAAGGCCGGGGTGGGCATTGTCATCCTGGCCAACCAGCAAAAGGGCGCGGAGGAACTCGCATTTTCGCTCCTGGGTTCGCCGTTTCCCCGACCGGCGGCTGCGACCGTGCCCAATGCGGCCGACTACGTCGGAGCCTATCCGCTCACTCCGGCCTTTGTCCTGCAGGTGACCACGGTCAACGGAATGCTCATCGTGCAGGGCACCGGGCAGCCGCAGCTTCTGCTGCGCCCCGGCGCGCCCGACCGCTTTGCCGTCGTGGGCGTTCCGGCGGAAATCTCGTTTGAGCGCGACCCGGCGGGGAAGGTGGTCGCGCTTGTCCTGCACCAAAATGGCTTCGACCAGCGAGCGTTGCGCGGCGAGTTGCCGCCGCCACCTAAGGAAATCGCGCTGCCAGTGGAGACGCTGCGCGAGTATGTCGGTTCCTACCCGCTTGCTCCGGCGATAATCCTAACAGTGACCGAAGAGGGGGGAGCGTTGATGGTGCAGGTAACCGGCCAGGCCAAGCTGCCGGTCTTTGCGTCGGCCAAGGACGCGTTCTTCTACAAGGTGGTCAACGCCCAGATCACGTTCGACCGCGGTCCTGGCGGCCTGGTCACCGGTCTCGTGCTGCACCAGAATGGTCGGGACCTTCCCGCCAAGAAGGCCCCGTGACGGGCGTCGCGCTAGGGCGCGGCGACACCCAGATCATCGTCAAAGAGGCGAAGCGATCCGGCCGGCGTCGCCTCGGAAAGTGTCGCGTGATCCCAGAGCGTGGAGTGGCGGGTGAGCCCGAGGGTTGCGAGGGCGGGGGTGTATGTCGGCCAGAGCACCAGGCATGGGCCCTGGGTATGCCGCGATATGTACCGGATTCCGTCGAATCGGGCCGGGTGATCGTGCAGTCTTTGCGCGAAGCGACGGGGGCGCTCGATTTCGCCCGAATAGAGCGTCGCGAGATCCATCCCGATTTTCTTGGCGCTGCCCTCGGTGGTGAGGTCATACAAAGCGATGGGGCTGCCGCCCGGCGTCGTCGCATACACGCGTCCGACCAATTCCTGTTTGGAAAGCACGAGGGTCGCGCCGGATTCCTTGGCCCGGGCGATGTCGTCGCCATAAATCTCATAGAAGGCGGTCGCTTCCCGTGCCGCGAGGTAGAGGCACTTGACCGTGCCGCTCTCAGGGGTGAGCCGGCCGGTCAGGGAGGCGTGGAACACCGTTGCCGGAGTCAGATGGGCCGCCCAGCGCAGGTTCCACCAGTCCGCCGGAATGGGCAGGCGCACCGGGGTCAGCTCGAAGGCGTTAAATTCCGCTGAATCGGGTGGCCACCGGAGTTGGCGGGCCATGGGGTCGCTACTCGGAGAATTCGGCGGCGAGCCTTAGGACCCGTGGGACGGCGTCCTCCGGGGCCTCGCGCAACAGATCCAGCGGACGCCGTCCCTCCAACCGCGCGCTCGGGTTGAGGAAGAACGTGAGCGCGAGCAGATCGTGAAAGTGGGGATGTCGGTGAAGGACCTTCAGCGTTTCCCGAAGGCCGGGCAAGACCCCGCCTCTTTCCGAGAATTGCCACTTGGGGAATAGCATGTTGCCTCGGCCATCCTTGACTACGATGATCTGGCCGAGCCGGGCGGCTTTCCGCACGGCTTCGTCGGTGGCGGGCGACCGGCCTCCATACAGGGCGGACGCCTTTTTGGCCGATGCCACGCCGCCTTCTTGGCCGATCAGCTTCATAAACCCAACTTTGGCGGAAAAATCCTTGGCCGCCGGCCTGCCGTAGAG
>CAZWMF010000174.1:2699-7812 GCA_964634535.1 uncultured Opitutaceae bacterium
AAGGCCTCAAAAAAGGCCGTGGAAAGGGACTCGGGGGTCGCTCCGTTTTGCTTGGCGGCCCGCATCAGCGGTTCGACGGTTTCGGCGAAGATGTCCGGAGTCGCGGCGAGGCTCATGGGTTATGAGTTGTTTGAATTGTCCGAGTTGATATGTTGGCAACATAGACAACTTTTGATGGGGTTCAAGGGGATTTGATTTCGCCATTCTGTTACATACCAGGTCTTGTTATTTGTTGGTGCCCAGGTAAGTTGGCGTTCCTGCCGTTTCCCTCCACTCGTTCGGACTTGGAACGAATAACACAGAAGGCCTTTACCATGAATAAGATCACATTATCGGTTGCCATTCTGACACTCGCGTTTGCGCCGGCCGCCTTGGCCCAGGTGCAATTCTACGGTAACGAGAACGTGCTGGGCACCGGCACGTATTCGACCGATCCGACGACCGGTGCGACGCTATTCGGTCTGGCTCCCGGAGCGGTGACATATTCGTCAGTCGTCACCCCGCACGGGTATCCGTTTACGCCGGGTGCGGGGGATTTTCCCGGCACCGATCAAATTTATGTCGGTTCGACCCAAACCGGCGCCGACGACGGGTATTCCGTGTCGGCCCAGCGGATCAACGGGCCCGATAACCTGGTTTTGGATTATTCCGCCTTGGTCCCAGCCGGCGCCGAAATCGACACGTTGACCCTGGGAATCGCAGCTGACGATTTCCAATTCCCGGTGTTTGGAAATCCCTTTGTCGCCACGATCAATGGCAGCGTGGATACGGCGTTGACCAACGCCCTTGATTCGCTGAATGAATCGGGCCCGGTCGTGCAGTTTCTCACGGTGGGAATCGATCCGGCGACCCTCGCGAGCAACCATGTGCTCGATCTCTCGATCGATGAAGGCGGCAACGGGGGCGACGGCTGGGCGGTGGATTTTCTCACGGTGGGCGTGACTACGTCGTCAATTCCGGAAACGCCCTCGTCGTTGGCTTTGCTGTTGATCGGCCTCGGAGCGGTCGCCGGCGCACACCGCCTTCTCCGCCGCCAGCTGGCGGTCGGCTAAGCGGTTTTCCGATTCGGACTGGCTGTCAAGTTCGCGAGAACGGGCCGGCTGCTCAGGTCCACGCCAGTGGGGTGTGGGCGAACGGCAGTTGGCGGATGCGGATGCCGGTGGCGGCGAAAACCGCATTGGCCACGGCGGGCGCAATCGGCGGCAGGGCCGGTTCGCCCAAGCCCGTCGGCGGATAGTTGGTCCTGCAGTAGCTGATTTCGATCTTAGCGGGCGCGTCGGGCAGTCGGAGCAGTTGATAGCTGTCGAAGTTCGCCTGGACCACCCGGCCGCGCCGGATGTCCAGCTCCTGGCGCCAGGCGGCGCTCAGCCCGTCGATGATCGAGCCTTGGATTTGATTTTCCGCCCCGCTCAGGTTCACGATCTGGGAGCCGACGTCGACCGACACGACCACGCGGTCGACCTTGAGCGCGCCGGCGGGTGAAACCGTGACCTCGGCCACTTCGGCGAAGTAGCCCTGGTGGCTGAAATAGTAGGCAAAGCCCGCCCCGCGGCCGCGGGGGAACGCCTGCTGAGCCCAGCCGGACTTCAGCGCGACGTCGCGGATGACCCCGCGCATGCGCTCGGCGTTGTAGGGCGCCGAGCGCGGGCCGCTGCCGCGCACGAATTTTTCGGTGCCGAGCAAATCCAGGTTGAAGGCGATTGGGTCCCGGCCGGCGGCGTGCGCGAGTTCGTCGAGAAAACTGCCGACCACGAAGGCGTAGGTGTTGCTGTGCGGCGCCCGCCAGGGCCCCTGGGGAATCTGATTGGACAGTTCGTTCGTGAGCACCTCGACATTGGGCACGAAGCGGTGCGGATAGTCGTCGGCCCCCAGGTGGTAGCCATTGCCGAAATGCACGTTGTGGCTGCGCCAGGCGACGATACGGCCGGTGGCGTCGACCGCCCCCTTGAGGAAATGAAACGCGCCTGGCCGGTAATGGTCGTGCTGGAGATCGGCCGTGCGGTCCCACATCAGCTTGACCGGCGCGCCGACTTTCAGCGACACGAGCGCCGCCTCGGCCGCCGGATCCGAGTCGAGCCGGCGGCCGAAACCGCCGCCGCTGCGGGTCACCGTGACCTTGATGCGCTCCGGGGCGACCCCGGTGACTTCCGCGACGATTTCCCGAAGGCCGCCGGGCGCCTGGGTCGGCGCCCACACCTCGACTTGATCCTTCTGGACGTGAACGGTGCAGTTTTGCGGCTCCAAGGTCGCATGCGAGAGGAAGGCGTAGGAATAGACTCCTTCCACCGTGTGGGTCGCGCTGGCCAATGCGCTCTTAACGTCGCCGGTTTCCGTCACCTGGGTGTCGGCCGTTCGCGCGCCGGCTGCGTCGTTGGCGGCGATGACCTGCGCGCGTTTGGCAAAATCGCTCCAGCTGTCGCCGGCATGGCTGCCTTGGTCCCAGCGCACCTCCAGCTGGCGCCGCGCGCTGAACACCGCCCAAGTCGAGTCGCCCACGATGGCGACGCCCGGCACCAAGCCGAGGATGGAGTTTTTCTTTGCCGGCACGACCCGATCGGAAACGAAGGCGTCGCGCACGCCGGGCAGCGCCTTGATGTCGTCCAAATTGGCTTCGAGGGGCCGGCCGCCCCAGACCGGGCACTTGACGTAAACGGCGTACAGCATCCCGGGGACGCGTTGGTCGATGCCGAAGAGGGGCTGGCCCGTGACAACCTTGGGATTGTCGACGCCACCCACCCGCGAACCGAGGAGGGCGAAGGTGTTCGGATCCTTCAGCTGACGCTTGGCCTCGGCCAAGCTGGGCGGCGCCAGGGCGGCCGCCTTGGCAGCGAGCTGGCCGAAGCCCAGCGTCCGTCCGGTGGCCTGGTGCCGGACGACCCCGTCCTCGACGGTGCACTCGCTTTCGGGCACGCCCCAGGATTGCGCGGCGGCGGTCACGAGCATCAGGCGGGCCGAGGCGCCCAATAGACGCATCGCTTCGTACGAGCCGGGCGTCGACGTGCTGCCGCCCGCGCCCTGCGGGCCATAGGCGGCCTCATCAAACGGCGCGGATACGACGGTGACGTCCTTCCAATTGGCGCCCAATTCCTCGGCGAGGATCATGGGGAGCGAAGTCTTGATGCCCTGGCCAATTTCCGGCCGGGCCGCGTAGATCGTTATCTTGCCGTCCGCGCCGATCCGCAGAAAGGCGCTGGGCGCAAAGCCGATTTCAGAGCCGCCGGGCGGGGCGATTTCCGCCTGGCCGGAGGCGCGGATGTAATAGGCAAGAGCGAGTCCGCCGGCGGCGAGGCCGGTCCACTTGAGAAACGAGCGCCGATCGATCGGCGCGGCGGGGGCGGCGCTCATGCGGTAGCCGCCCTTCCGCCCGCCAGGTCGGCCGCCCGGTGGATGGCGGCCCGAATCCGAATATAGGTCGCGCAGCGGCAGATGTTTCCGCCCATGGCTCCGTCGATATCGCGGTCGGTCGGATGGGGGTTGAACTTGAGGAGCGCCGCCGCGCTCATCAACTGGCCGGTCTGGCAATAGCCGCATTGGGGCACATCGAGTTCCATCCAGGCCCGTTGCAACGGATGCGTGCCGTCCGGGGACAGCCCTTCGATGGTCGTGATCGCGACCGAACCAACGGAAGACACCGGAGTCAGACAGGCGCGGGCGGGAGCGCCGTCGAGGTGTACGGTGCAGGCGCCGCATTGTCCGACGCCGCAGCCGAATTTGGTGCCGACGAGGTTGAGGTTATCGCGCAGGACCCAGAGCAGGGGGGTATCCGGCTCGGCTTCCACGGGCAGGGAGCGTCCATTGACGCTCAGGGTGAACGTACTCATGCAGACGGGAGGTCGGCGAACATAGCCTGGAAATGCGCGGCGTCAACGGGCAAGCCGGCAAAGCGTGGCAACTCCGGGTTCGCGGTTGAATTCGCCCGCCTGCAAATTGGCCCGCCGCAGGGGATTCAGATGGATCGGGCCGTCCGGAGCCCGAGCAGGGTGGAGTGGTCTCCGGGAAACCCGAGATCGGTCGCAGTACCTAATGAGCCGCCGGGCTGCGCGCCACCACCCAATCGATGATGCCCGCGTCGTCGTTTTCGTGGCGCCAAACCAGGCTGAGAAACTCCGCGGGCAGAATGTCGTGGGCCTTGAAGAATCGCCGGTCGCCTCCGCAGCAGTACATCAAGCTCGCCGGCAATTCGCCGCGCAGCTTGGCCTTGGCCTTCGGTATGATGCGGGGCAGCCAGGCGATGCCGCGGATCTGGTCGGTCTTGGCCGGCAGTCGGGCCTCGTCCAGCACCTGGCCCGAGGGCCGGCCGCCTTGGGCGTTGAGAAAGTAGTCGCGGCGCACGAGCTCGATGCTGATCGCCTGATCGTAGCCCGGTTCGCCGCCCGCATTCTGGTCCTCCGCATAGTCGTAAATGTGCTGGGGCGTCAGGCCGTTGGCCGCGAGCCAGGCGGTCTCTTCGGCCGTGAAGTACGTCGCGGCATCGCGTTGGCCGCGGGCATACAGATCGGCGGCCTTGTCGTAGGTGGCGCTGAATGTCTTGGCAAAGGAGTAATGATTCATCGGCGGCGGGGAACCGACTCCTACGGTACCGGGTTTGGCCGAAAGTCAATCGTCCGCCGGTAGCGGTCGGCCCGGTCGACCACCACGTCGAGCCGGGCGTTCAATTCGAAGCGCCGGCGCTTGCGCCGGCCAACCAGCGCGTTCCCGGAAGCATTGAGCTCATAGCGGTCGTCGGGCAACGCGTCGACGCTGACGAACCCAAAGGTCATCGACTCGACCAGTTCGATGAAGAAGCCGTGGCGGCGCACGTCGGTGATGACCGCGCCAAAGGGCGTTTTTTTCTTCTTCTGGAGCTCGCGCTCGAAAAACTCCAAAAGCTTGATTTTCACGCTCTCGCGCTCGGCCTCGGCCGAATTGATCTCGGTGAGGCTCAGGTGCTCGGCCAGGGTCTCCACCCCGCGCACGTCGTAGCCGCCGCGGCCCCCCGGGGCCGACTGGCCGTGCTTGATGAGGTAGGTTTCCAGGACCCGGTGGACGATCAGATCGGCATAGCGGCGGATCGGCGAGGTGAAGTGGGTGTAGTCCTTCTTGTGGAGCCCGTAGTGGCCGTCGGGGGTCGCCC
>CAZWMF010000175.1:0-7801 GCA_964634535.1 uncultured Opitutaceae bacterium
CCCTTGCCCGATTGCGAATTGATCCGGATGATCGCGCGGTAGCTGCGGCCGATGTCGGCCGGATCGATCGGAATGTAGAGGACGTCCCACGGGGCCCCGGGTTGCTGCTGGGCCCAGGACTTTTTGATCGCGTCCTGGTGCGAGCCGCTGAAGGCGGTGAACACGAGTTCGCCGGCATAGGGTTCGCGCGGCGGCACCTCCAACCGGGTGCAGCGCTCGTACACGTCGCGAATTTCGTTGATGTCGCCGAAGTCCAGGTGGGGATCGATCCCGTGGGTGAACAGGTTTAGCGCCACGGTGACGATATCGAGGTTGCCCGTGCGCTCGCCGTTGCCGAACAGCGTGCCTTCCACCCGGTCGGCGCCGGCCAGGAGCGCCAGTTCCGTGGCCGCGACCCCGGTGCCCCGGTCGTTGTGCGTGTGCAAGGACACGAGGGTCGCCTCCCGCCGGCGCAGGTGCGTGCACATCCATTCGATCTGGTCGGCATGCACATTGGGCGTGGCGTATTCCACGGTGGCGGGCAGGTTTAGTATGATCCGGTCCCGGGGGGTCGGCTGCCAGACGTCGGACACCGCCTCGCAGATTTCCAGCGCGAACTCCAGTTCGGTGCTGGTGAAACTCTCCGGCGAATACTCCAGCCGCAGGCGGGTGCCGGCGGCGATGAGCGGCGCCGCTTCGCGCTTGAGCTGCTCGACGGCGCGGGTGGCGATCCGTACGATCTCCGGCCGTTCGGCGTTGAAGACGTACCGGCGCTGGGCGGGCGAGGTGGAGTTGTAGAGGTGGAAGATGACGTTCTTTGCCCCCTGGATCGACTCGAGGCTGCGCGTCACCAGATCCTCCCGGCATTGGCAGAGCAACTGCACCGCGACGTCATCGGGAATCCGGTTCTCATCAATCAGCCGCCGGATAAAATCGAACTCGATCTGCGAGGCCGACGGAAAACCGACCTCGATTTCCTTGAATCCGATCCGGACCAGCATCTGAAAGTACTCGAGCTTCTCCTCCACGCTCATGGGTTGGGCGAGCGCCTGGTTGCCGTCGCGCAGGTCGACGCTGCACCAGATGGGCGCGCGGGTCAGGGTTCGATTGGGCCATTGCCGGTTGGGCAGATGGACCGGCGGGAAGGGCCGGTATTTGAGGTGGGGAGACGAGGACATGGATGCAGGGTTCCGACAGAAGGAGGATTGAAGCAGGTATTTAGGCTAAACCGGGGATGAAAACAACGCCCCAGGAAGGGGACGGCCAAACGGAAGGGAATCCAACGCACAACCCGGCGCTACGCGACCGACTCAAAGGTCGTGCGTGCTTGTAAGTCGCAGGGCTTGAAGGTAATTCCGCATTACGTGCTTCAGGGCAGAGTCTGTGCGGCTTCGGCCGCCCCGTCAAGGCCAGCCTGCGCCCGTCGCAATCCCGGTGGCGGTGGCGCCAAATTCGTCGGATTGGGCGATCGACGCAGCGACATTGGCCGACATTCGATTCGGCCATCCGATTCGCGCCTGTTCTCTCGATGGGTCGCGGGTGCCGGCCGCAACCGACCGCGCTCGCGAACCGGGCAATTTGGGCCGGATGCCGGGCGGCCGGATGTAACTGCGCTCGGCTCACCGTCGTCTTGATTGTTGTGCCCGATTTTGCGTCCCTATCCTCATGCCTGACGACCAGTCGTTTGATCTGGCTGGCTGCCTGGATCGCGTGCGCGGCAAGGATCAGGCTGCTGCGCGAGACCTGGTCGAGCATCTCTACCCCCTGGTCATCCGGATCGTGCGGTCCCATCTGCCGCGCCGGGCCGCGGAGGAGGATCTGGCCCAGGAGATTTTCCTGAAGATGTTCACCCGCTTGGAGCAATATCAGGGCGCGGTGCCATTCCCGCATTGGGTGTCGCGGATCGCCGTCACGACCTGCATCGACCAGCTGCGCGCGCAGAAGCGCCGCCCGGAATTCCGCTGGGCCGATTTGACGGAAAGCGAGGCGGAGGTGTTGGAGGCAGTGACGGCCGACGACACCCAGGCGGCCCCCGACGATGCGCTGGCCGCCCGCGAACTCGTCGGCCGGCTGCTCGACCAACTGAAGCCCGAGGATCGTTTGGTGATCCAATGGCTCGACCTGGAGCAGAAGACCATCGCCGAGATCAGCGCCCTGACCGGCTGGAACGGTTCCCTGGTCAAGGTGCGGGCCTTTCGGGCGAGAAGGAAGTTGCAGAAACTATTCGCCGAGCTCAGAAAGGCGGAAGGGTCATGAAACCTCAGCCACCTCCCTGGGACCGCCTGGTCGCGGCGGCCCGCCGGGCTCCGGTCCCCGCCGCCGCCTCCGCTCCCTTCGGCTTTGCCACCCGCGTGGCGGCGCAGGGCTTGTCCGCGGAGCCGCTGGTCGATGCGCCGTTCGAACGGATGGCCTTGCGGGCGATGGGCGTCGCCTGCCTGCTCGCGCTTTCCGCGGTGGCGGTCAACTATTCGAGCCTCCGCCAGTGGCTCAACCCGGAGGCGACCCCCGTGCCCGACGACCCGGTCGCGGAGCTGGTGACCCTCGGCTCGTGAACAAAGGCTGGCAAGTCCTCCTCGCGTTCATCGTCATTTTCGCGGCGGGCGGCACGTTCGGCGCGTTGTTCATGCTGCGGTTTACGGTGGACCGGGCGCCGCGCTTTGCGCCGGGCCGTCCCGGGCCGGCCAATCTTCCCCTGGGTTTCAACGGTCAGATGCTGCGCAACTGGATCCGCTCCGGCCAGCTCGAGCTGTCCGCGGACCAAATCGAAAAAATCATGCCGCTGATCCGCGACGCCGGCCAGGACTACCAGCGGCTGACCCGGGAGAACACCCTGAAGGGCATGGTGATCATCGAGCGGCTGCAGGATCAGGTGGAACTCATCCTCACGCCCGAGCAGAAGGCGAAATTCGAAGAGCTGCGGGTCCAGCAGCGGGCGCGCTTCCAACTCTACCAACAGGAGCAGCGCCGGCGCTGGCAACAGATGCAGGAGCAGGCGGCCGGCTCGTTGTCGGGCGGATAGCGGGCAGCCACCCCCAGTTCCGGCGAATCAGGCGCCGGGGATAAGGCGCCGTCTTCATCCGTGAGCGCGGGAGACAAACTCGCCCCGGCGTCTCGCGAAACGGGGCCAGCCCGGCCGGACTCGGGTGGAGATGATTCGTGTTGCAGCCCGGCCGCGGACGCACATCTTCCGCCTCGGCCAGGCGCCATGCATGGGCAGGCGCGTGAACCCCGCCAGGGCCGGAAGGCAGCAACGGTAACGACGTCCTCCTAGTGCCGTGGAGTGCCTGGCCACTTCTTTTTTCCGCGGAACCCGCTCCGCCGGATGCGGCGTCCGGCGGGATCCCGCACTTTCCGGTTGCACCTGCGGCCCCAGCCTTTGCACTAGCGGTTTTCCCGTGTCCTCCTACCAAGTGATCGCCCGCAAGTGGCGGCCGCAAACTTTCGACGATGTGGTCGGCCAGGACCATGTCGTGCGCACGCTGAAGAACGCGATCGCGCGCGGCCGGATCGGGCACGCCTACCTCTTCGTCGGCCCCCGCGGCACGGGCAAGACCTCGATCGCGCGCATTTTTGCCAAAGCGCTCAACTGCACCGGCGGACCCAAGGCGGATTTTTCCCTGGACGATCCGGCGGTCCAAGCCATCGCCGACGGCACGCATCTGGACGTGATCGAAATCGACGGGGCCTCCAACAACAGCGTGGAACAGGTGCGCGACCTGCGCGAAACCGCGCGCTACGCCCCGGCGCAGGGGCAATTCAAGATCTACATCATCGACGAGGTGCATATGCTGTCGGCGGCGGCGTTCAACGCGCTCCTGAAGATCCTCGAAGAGCCGCCCGCGCACGTAAAATTCGTGTTCGCCACGACCGATGTGCACAAGGTGCTCGCGACCATTTTGTCCCGCTGCCAACGCTTCGATCTCAAGCCGATCGGCGCCGATTTGATCGTCGCGCGGCTGCGCCAGATCGGCGCCGCTGAGCAGATCGGCGCCTCCGACGCCGCGCTCGCCTGCATCGCGCGGCTGGCCGACGGCGGCATGCGCGACGCCCAGTCGATCTTCGACCAGATGATCTCCTTTTGCGGGAGCCGGATCGACGAGGCCGACGTCCTCGACGTCTACGGCCTGGTTTCGGCCGAGAAAGTCGCGGAATTGGCCGCCGCGGTGGCCGCGGGCGACGACCGCCGGCTCGTCGCCTTGATCGACGAGTGCGATGCCGCCGGCCGGGATCTCGCCCGGCTCCTGGCCGATCTGCAGGCGCTGATCCGCGACGTCCTCTTGGCGGCCATCGCCGGCGGCGGCCACTCGGACCGGCTGGGCGGCGTGCGGCAGACCACCGAGCAATTGACCCGCATGCTCGACGCGCTGCGCGAGGGCGAGGGCGGGGTGAAGCTCGGCCTGGCCGAAAAGATCAATTTCGAGGTGACGCTGCTCAAGGCGGTGGAGGCCAGCCGGGCCCGCGCCATCGACAGCCTGATTCGGGAACTGACCGCGCTGGCCGAGGGCGGCGCGGAGCCGGCGGGCGAGCCCAAGGGCGAAAAAAAAAACTGATTGAGATCCTGGACGAGCGGCTGCGCGCCGCCTCCGGATTGACGGCCGAGGGGTCCAGCGCAGCGGTCTTGCTTGCCCCGGCCGCGCCGGAACCGGCCGCGCCGCCGAGTCCGGCGGACGAATTCGACGGAGCGGTGGCGGCGGACCTCGGAAGTGCGAACGGCGCGGCGGAGGAGGCGGCGTTTCTGGCCGAGATGAATGCGCCGGCCGCGCCGCCGGCCGAATCTATGCCGGTGGCCGCCGCGCTCGAGCCGCCCCTGCCCGCTTTGGATGAGGCGCTCGCCCGCGTTCCCGCGGCCTTGCGGGAAACGCTCGACGAACTGTTCCGCGCGCGCTTCACCCGGGTCCGGCGCATCCCAACCGCGGCGCTCAAGGGGTAGCCGGAGGCGGGCGGGGATTTGTCGCCACCGGTGGCCAGTGCGCCCGACGGGCGCACCCGCCTCCGCCGCGGCCGAACCAGGATTGCAAACATTCCCTAGCCTGCATTCATCGCAAATTGTGGCCGGAAGGGCGGCCATTCCTTCGGGTCGCGGCCTTCGGCCGTTTTCGCTCGAGGATTGGGCGCCATCGCCGGTTTTTTGATGAATGCCAGCCAGGGCCCGACCGCCCGTGACCGGCCGGTCAAACCGGAAAGTTTGTACCCAAGTCGGCCCGTCCGTCCGTGCCGCGGAGATAGAGGTAGGTTTCGATCCCCGCCGCATCGTGGGGCGCCTGCAGCCGCACGGGCGCGCGCCGGTACAGGCCTTCGGCCGTCCCCTCGAGTTCGTCCAGGCGTTCGAGACAGGCGGCGTCGACCGTCCAGACCTCGCCGTCGATCGCGGCGCCGGCTGGCCCGGATTCGACCATGCCGGGGTAGCCGTCGAGCAGGTACAGGCGGTAGTTTGGCGTGGTCCGGGCGGTCGCGACGAACCGTTGCCCGGCCAACACGGCGTGATTGCGGCCGCCGCGCTTCAGGGTTCCGTAGACGAAGACTTGGGGCATGGCGAAGTCACTTCGACCGCCACCGCGGTGACGTTGTCGCGGCCCGAAGCGGCGACCGCTTCGGCCACCAGCCGGGGGGCCGATTCGGCGATGTCCCCGGGGGCATCCAGCACATCGGCCAGGCGGCGGTCCCAGAGGCCGTCGTTCAACCCGTCGGTGCACAGGAGAAATCGGTCGCCGGACCGCCAGGCGATGGCGCCGATCTGCGGCTCGAGAAACTGGTGGCCGGCCCCGAGTGCCTGCTGCAGCGCATTGCGGCGGGGGTGGGTCCGGGCCTCGCGTTCGTTGATCTGGCCGGCGCGCCGCAGCCAGCCCACATGGGTGTGGTCATGGGTGAGCTGCCGCAGCGCCGGCTCTCCCGAGGCGGACCCGGCGCCGGCCGGCCGGTAGTAGATCCGACTGTCGCCGATATGCCCGAAATACATCCATTCCGGAGTGAACCAGACCAGGCTCAGGGTGGCGCCCATGCCGGCGCACTCTTCGTAGCTGGATCCGAGTTCGAGCAGGTCGTCGTGAATTTGCGCGAACAGTTCGCCCAGCAGGTCCCGGAAGCCGGCTTGCAGCCCCGCGGCCGAGAGATGGAAAGCGCGCGGCACGAGCGACGTGATCCGATCGAGCGCGATCCGGCTCGCGAACTCCCCCGACTGCGCGCCGCCCATCCCGTCGCTGACTGCAAAAATGAAATCCGCGTCCGCCAGGGCCGTTCGGCCGACCTTGCCCAACCGCTGGACGTGATAGCCGTCGACGCTCAGGGCGAGGAAGGCATCCTCATTGTTGGGTCGAAAACGGCCGCGGTCGGTCAATCCGGACCAGGCGATGTCGGTCGGGTTCATACCAGATCGGCGAATTCGAAATCGATCACGCAAAACCGGCCGTCGCTGGCCCGGTACGTGACGTTGCGCATTTCCGGGTCGCCATGCCGGACGCCATAGGTCTCCAACTCCGCGAACAGCGCCGCCCGCCGCTCGTCGTGCAGGTGTTCCACCCGCGAGCCGCAATTGGTGGTCACGATTTTCAGCTCCCCCGGCTCGACGCTCAGCAGCCGGGGGACGAAGGGGCAGTTGCGCTCGGCCAGGTGGCGGAGCATGCGCACCTCGTTCGCGAAGCGCTCCGCGGCCTGGGGGCCACGGAAGGTCTTGTGCACCCGGCCATCGTAGCCGATGCGCACGAGGGCGCGCTGGGTATCCTTGATCTCGTGCATGCGCGGTGCCGCCACTCTCGCCGCGCCGGGCGCCGAGGGCAACCTTCCGATCACCGGCCGCAAGGCAGGACAGCCCCGTCCGCGTGGATGCGCTCCTGCCGTCCATCGGGCCGCGCCGGCGCGCTCCGTCCGGCGGCCGCCCCTCCCGCCGGGGCGCGCTCGATCGATGGGCCGCGGCCGATCATCGTCAGGATCGTCAACTGGCGGCGAACGGATCGGTGAACGCGGCCGCCGCATCGGGATCGCGACGCGCGGACCGGTGCCGAGGATCTCACCGGATTTTCGTTCGACGATTCGAGCGTCGCGGGCCCCGGTGAGTGGCGTGATCGCCCCCGCCGTGGCGGCCGGGCGGATTTTCCGGTCGAGGATTTTTTATGTGCAGAGACAGTTTCCCTAATCTGGATCAGCAGAAGCAATGCCAAGTATAACCGGATTTTTAACAAATTTTTAACCCTAGAGGCCCACTTATTTAACAATCGGTGCCGCCGCCATTGACACGGCTTGGCACGGTTACCAAAACCGAGCTCCGTTATGGCCAAAATCAAACTGGAATATGTCTGGCTCGACGGGTACACACCGATCGCCAGTCTGCGCAGCAAAACCAAGATCATCGATGGCGATCCCTCAAAGCTCGCCCTTGCCGATCTTCCCGTCTGGGGCTTCGACGGAAGCTCCACCCAGCAAGCGGAGGGAAAAAACTCCGATTGCTTGCTCAAGCCGGTCGCGTTGTATCCCGACGTCACCCGCAAAAACGCCTTCCTCGTGATGAGCGAGGTGCTCCTGCCCAACGGCGAACCGCACCCGAGCAATGCGCGGGCGACCGTCGCCGACGACGCCGACACCTGGTTCGGCTTCGAGCAGGAATACTTCTTCTTCAAGGACGGCCGCCCGCTGGGCTTTCCCTGCCAGGGTTTCCCGCCCCCGCAGGGCCCGTACTACACCGGCGTCGGCTACAAGAACGTCGGGGACGTCGCCCGCGCGATTGTGGACGAGCACATCGACCAGTGTATCTCGGCCGGCATTAACATCGAGGGGATCAACGCCGAGGTGGCGAAGGGCCAGTGGGAATACCAGATCTTCGGCAAGGGCT
>CAZWMF010000176.1:0-7801 GCA_964634535.1 uncultured Opitutaceae bacterium
GGGCGGCGGGCAGCACGCTCGAACTGGCTTGGCTCGACGATAATGCCCAGGGGCCTTCTCCCGATCAATTGCTCGGCCTGGACAACGTGGCCTTGACCGCGATTCCCGAACCGTCGGTGACCGCGGCCGTGTTGGGCGGACTGGCTTTGGGCGCCTTCATGCTCCGTCGGCGGCTTTCCGCCGGCGCAGCTTGAACCCGGCGGACGCGAATTGGGACTGAATCCATTTGGCAGACCGAAGTCCAAAGGATCGATTCATGAAAATACCTTGCCAGGGGAGGCGAGGTATTCCGCGTTGCCCTGAGTCCACGTTTGGATCCTCGGGTGAGATTCAACCCACGATTTGACCGATGACATCATATAGAATGGTAGCCTGCTTTTGCATTCTCGTTTGTGCCGCCGCGGCGCTCGAGCATCCGGCCGACGGTGGCGGGGCGCTCCGGACGGACCGGGACAAGGCGAGCTACGCCTTTGGCATGAACATTGGCCGGGCCTGGCGGCTGGGCCATCTCGACCTGGATCCGAGCGGCGTCGCCCGGGGTTTGACCGATGAGTTGGACGGCGGGGCCACCCTGCTCTCCGAAAGGGAAATGACCGCGGCGCTCGCGGCCTTCGATCGCGAGCGGAAGGCGAAGCATTTGGCCGGCGCGACGGGTGCGGATGCCTCGCCCGGACCGTCGATCGCGCCGCCCCAAAGCGGCCCGTTTGCGAGCGAGCGCGCTCGGGTGAGTTACGCCTTCGGCATGAACCTCGGCCAAGGATGGAAAGCCGGGTTCGTCGATTTGGATCCCGCCACGACGGTGCGGGGGCTGCAGGAGGCCTTGACCGGTGGCCCTACCCAGTTGACGGAATCGGCGATGAACGATGCATTGGCCAAGTTCGGCCGAGATCTTCGAGCCGTCCAGACTCGCCACCGCGAGGCGATGGCGGTCGAGAATCTACACAAGGGAGAAGCCTTTCTTGCGCAGAATCGCTTCCACCCGGGCGTCGTCACGCTGCCGAGCGGCCTCCAGTATCAGGTGATCGCGCCCGGCGCAGGCGAAAGGCCCACCCTGGCGAACTGGGTGCAGGTCGCGTTTCGCGGCACGCGCATCGACGGAACCGAGGTGGCCTCATCCGATGCCCATCCGGAATCGGGTATTGTTTGTCTAGGCAGCGTCACCGAAGGCTGGCAGGAAGCGCTGCAAATGATGAAACCCGGCGCCCAATGGAGGATATTCGTGCCGTCCAGTTTGGGTTATGGCTCTGACGGCTCGCCGGGTGTCGCCCCCAATGAGGTCTTGGTTTACGACCTGCACTTGCTCTCCATCTTGCCCGGCCAGCCGCAGCCCACCGCCGAAGACATCAAGAACGAGCGGGAGCCCGACGGCGATTGAGCCGCCAGCTTCCGCAAGTTTGCGGGTCAGGACCCCACGGCGTAGAGCGAACCGTCGACGCTGCCAAAATAGACGAGTCCGTCGGCGACCACGGGAGAAGACAGAATTGAACCAAGCGAAAACACCTTGGTGCGCAGGTCCACGATGGCGTCGTCGAGTGTGTCGCCCGTCCAGACCAGTTCGCCTCTCAACTGGCCCTTGGCGTCCAGGAATCGCCGTCGGCTGTCATCGCAACCCGGGACGGAAAACGTTTCGCGATAGGCCGGTTGGCGCAGGTCGACTTCGTGGAGTCGCCCGTCAAATGTCCCAAAGTAGGCCCGGCCGCCGGCGACCGCCGGCGAGGAGAATGCGTAAATCGCGTAGGGCAGGGCGTACACCTCCGCTCCGGTAAGAGAATCCAAGGCCTCAAACCTCTGGCTGTCCGAGGTCGTGACGTAGACGCGGTGGTTGACCACGGCCGGGCTGGCCACGACCCACGATCCGTTGGTGGAAAACTGCCAGCGCTGCTGTCCGGATTGCGCGTCCACGGCATAGACATGGCCGTCACGGGAGCCAAAATACACGGTTCCGTCGGCGACTGCCGCCGAACCGGGCAGGCCCGTCATGAGGTGCCCGGCATCGTCGTCGCCGGTCTTGAACCTCCAGACCAAGGCGCCCGTGGTCGCATCCAGCGCATAGAAATACGAATCGAAGCCGCCGACGTACAGCCGTCCGCCGACCACGGCGGGCGAAGCATGCACCACATTGCCGGTCCGGAATTTCCAGAGCAGGCGGCCGGAGGAGGCCGCGACCGCGTAGACACTGTGGTCGCCGCTGCCAAAGTACACCACGCCCGCGGCCACCGCCGGGGAAGACAGGAATAGATCCCAGGGGTCGGGCATCGTTTCCCGGGGGGGCGCGGCGTAATCCATGCCGGGCGCGGTGAACCGGCGCTCGCCTTCGGTGGCAAAGGTCCACGCGGCAGCGCCCGAAGCGGCGTCGACCGCGTAGAGTTTGCCGTCGAGGCTGGTGATGAAAACGCGGCCTTCGCTCACGGCCGGCGAGGAGGTCAGCCGACCATGGGCGTCAAATTTCCATTGCAGTTTCCCCGAGGCGGCCTCGATGGCGTAGAGAAAGTGATCGGCGCTGGCGATGTATACCGTGGCGCCGGAAACGGCGGGGGAGGCCAGGACCGCGGCCCCGGTGCGGAAGGCCCATTTGAGGATGAGGTGCGCGGGCGGCGGACCCGCGTAGACCCCGCAGTGGTCGCTGCCCCCGCGAAATTGGGCGGGATCGGCCGTGGCCGACATGGCCAGCGATGCCACCGCCAAGCCCAGCAAGCCGGTGTGAGTCAGTCGGAGAATTCGAAGCATGGGGTCGATCAATTTGCGCGGAGCGGATTTTCGAAAATCGGGGGGCGGACTTCGAGCATAACCCCGGCGGCATCCGCTTTACATCAAGATTCTTGCGTAGTCGGACGGGCCGGCGAAATTCGCGGCGGCGGCAGACCGATGCGATCGCCGGCCTCGCAAACGGCCGGCGCCGGCGCTTCAGGTCTTCGCCCGCGCCCGCAGCAAGGCGACCGAGCGCCGCTCGTCGATCAGGTGGCGCCGTCCGTCCGGGGTCGTCGACGCGCCCTGTTTGATGAGGTCGATAACCTGCGCCGGGGTGAGCGATGGATCGAGGGCAAAGAGCTTGGCGGCCAGATTGACGACGTTGGGCGAGGCCATCGACGTGCCGGACATCCTCAGCTTGGCCCCGCCGGGCACCTGGCTCTCCACATCGTATCCATCCGCGTGGACCACCACGGAATCGCCGTAGCTCGTGAACGAGGTTTCATCCCCGGCCTGGTTGACGGCCCCGACCGCGATCAAGTTCGGCAAATGCAGTGAAGCCGGGACATCTTCGGTGAAACCGGTGTTGCTGTCGGAATTGCCGGCCGCGGTCACGAACAAGGTGTCCGGCGCATCGCTGATCGCGGCCGAAATGGCTTGGCGCCAAATGGCGAAGAGTTCGGCCGCGCGCTGCTGGCGCGCGAGCGGATCGGCGCCGCCGCCGCTTCGGGACAGCCAAAGTTCGAATTCCGCGCGGTCGTCGCCCCAACTCATGTTGACCACCCGGACATGGCGCGTCCGAAAATAGTCGGACATTTGGTGAAAATCCGCTCCCAGGCGGCGGGCCCACTCCGCGGTCGGGGGAAAGGGCAGGTAGGGCAGTTCATCGTCAAAGCGGGCGACCACGAGGCGCGCGGCCGGATTGCCCCGCACGGCGATGCCCGCGCAGTGCGTGCCGTGCATATAGTGGTCGACGACGTTGCTGATTTCGTCGAACTCGTGCAATTGGGCGGGCGACAGGGTCTTCAGCTTCTGCTCCAAGGCCGCGGCCGCGGGCGAGTCCCGACCCTCCTTGATATCGAGTCGGCCCTGGATTTCATCGCGAATTTCCGGATAGGCCGCCTGCTGCTCGCGGGTGAGCGGATAGAGCCAGGAGGTGGACGGCCCGCCCGCATCGTCGAAGGCGAGGCCGTGGGTTCCGCTCGCGGTGGGCCGGGGATCCACAAAGATCTGGCCCCGGTAAAGGGAAACATCGACCCCGGAGTCCCAGATTCCGACGAGGACCGGCCGGAGCGCCAAGTCGGTCGTGAGGGTGACCTCGCGCGCCGCCCAGATGTCGGGCCTGCTCGTGTTGTGGTCGGCGATGTAACGCCCCAGCACCCGAGCCTGCAGGGGCGCGAGCGGAACGATCAATTGCGTCGTCACCCGAACGGCGACCAGTTCGCCGGCTTCGGCATCGTCCAAGGCATGCGACTTTTGCGCGGCCGGATCGATCTCCGTCATCACGTAGGCGATCGCGTCGGCCCGCGAGGCGAGGCGGGCATGCTCATAGGAGGCCTTGGCCCAGTCCTCGACGACGGCCCAGGGCAGCGGGCTCACCGCGGCCTCGAAGTGCCGGACAAACGCGTCGGCAAAGTCCGGGCCGCTCGTACGATGGGTTTCGATCGCCGCGGTCAGGAAGGCCTGGGCCCAGCGGCCGGTCGTCAGCTTGGGCGAGGGCTTGTCCTCCAGGGACCGGATCCGATCCACCGTGGCGAGTGCTGCCGGATATTCGCCGGCGAGTTCCTGGAGAGCGTATTGGGTAAAGAGCAGATCCCGCAGGGTCGATCGGTCTTGGATATCGCAATCGCGCAGGTCCGACTCGACATCCGCTCGCACGCTCGCGGCAAAAACACCGAAGGTGGCGTCGTCGGCTTGCACGAGCGTGGAGGCAAGGCCCCGCATTGGATAGCTGTGGCGGGGCAAATCCGCCTGGCTCGTAACCTTCTTTCGGACGCCCGATTGGGCGTCGGCCGGACCGGCCGCCAGACCGAGGATCACCAGGATCAAAGCGGCGAACGAAACCGATGGATTTCGCATGAGGGGCAGGACTAAAGGCGCCGCAGCCCGGGCTGTCAAACGCCCGAGCAAAATCGAGCCGCCGCCGCCGGGGCATCCGGCGATGCTCGTGCCGCGGTGAGGCGCCGTCTCTTCCGGTTCTCGGCCGGATGCCGGTTAACGGAGGCTTTCCCTCAGGAACGCGAACGCCATCCGCAGATTGGCCTGAGTCCAGAGCAGAGGCACCGTGTCGTTGACCGTATACGTCCCCCGCTCGAGATAGTAGAGTTCCGGGCATCGCCACTGTCCGGGCGTGCCCGTCTCGGTCAACTGGCCAAGGGACCGGTTGAAATGTTCGATCTGCCGGGACAATTCGCCCGCGTCGCCGGACTGCCGGTAGCGGAGACCGTGGATGATCGAAAGCATCGGGTCGAAGAGGCACCACTGGGCCTCTTCGCCCGGCCGGACCAGCCGGTCGCGCTCCGCGATCGCGTCGCTGAAATCCGCCGTGCGCTGCTCGGGCCGCAGCCGTGCCTTGTAGTCGGCCGACCAGAACGAATCGCCGAGGTAACGCCGGATCCCATGGGCGCCCTGCAGGTGTCCGGTCACGTTGGCGATGATCGCGTCGGCTTCCGCGGCTCCCACGATGGCCAGGGGGAAAATCAGGAATAGTAGCGCGGCATCATAGCGCCGGCGCTTTGCCGGATCCGGCTGAACGCATTCGCTGGGAAGGATGGCGGCCAAACGCTCGGTTCCCCGGGCGATCAGGCGCTCGAATAGGGGCGGGGTCAGGCTGCCGGAACCGGCGGAATATCCGGTCGGATCCCACGCCCAAAGTTTGCGCAATTCCCCCAAGGCGGCGACCACCACGCCGATGCTCGAGGCCTCAATTTTGCGGGTTTCTTCCCAATGCCCGCTGTCTTCATCCTCCCAGAAGCGAATGCGATCCCAGTATTCGACGAACAAGGTCAGGAGTTGGCGCGCGGCGGCGGAGGGCGCGCGCACCTCGCTCAGATGAATCCGACAAAACAGCCACACGAAGTAACCCAGGGCGTCGTTTTGGGCATGCGCCCATTTCACGTCGATTTCGGCGAGGGTTTCACCGTCGAAACGGATTTGCGGCCGGTTCATCGGCTCCGCCGGATCGGCGGTCCCGGCGATGATGTCCTCGAAACGCCGGCGGTGTCGGAGGAAATAGTCGGCGAGCGTGTTGAGGTTGCGCCAGGCCACGTCGGCCGATCCGGTGAGGAAATGGGCGAGGGCGACATAGACGTTGTCGCGCACCCACACGTATTTGTAACCGGTATACTCCGCGTCCGGTCCCACCGGGGAGGCGGGAAACAGGCCGTTGGCCAGCGCGGGAAACCGGAAGGTGCCGCCGGCGGTCAGCTCGGCCAAGAGTCTGTCCAGGTGGGCGACGCCGTCGCCGATCCTGATGCGGGGTCGGGCCTCCGGGTGGCAGGGATCGGACATCGCGCAGTTACGCGGCGGATTTGCCGTCGGTCCACCGACCGCTCCCCGACAGAGCGGCCAGGGCCTCGATCCGTCGCCGATAGATCAGCCACGTGACGATCGATAAAATGATGCCGCCGATGCCGCTGAACGGAAAGATCCAATCCTTGATCGCGTGCGGGTGGGCCAGGCGAAATGCGCCGAAGGCGACGAGCATGAGCGACAGCGCCACACTGGACCACTGCAGGGCCCAGTCTTCCAACTCGAAGAAATACTGGGCGCCCTTCCGAGTGCGGAGATGGGGCGTTTTGTTGACCCGCCTGCCCAGGTGGGAAAGGAAACCTTCGTAAGGGTCGCCGATCGAGACGAGGAAATTGGCGATGATCAGAATGCGGATCGTGTTATGCAGACAGATCAGATCGACGAAGGTGCAAACAAACGGGATGACGCACAAAACATAGGCGGGCTCGAAAACGGCGCCCGAGGCGGCGTGCTCTCCGAAGCCCAAGCCCACGCTGCCCAACACCGCGACCGCCAAGAGCTTGAATTTCAGCAGATCGATGCGCGCTTCTTCCGAACTCACGATTTCGCTGCGCATCGACGACGAGTCGTAGGCGGCTTCCATGGGATTTCCTCGGCTGGAATTGATTTAACGCAAGTTAGGCTAATCGAAGTCGGTGCGCGCTCGGCCGAACGACGTGGGCCAAAGGTTATCGCTGGGCATTCGGACCGGCAAGGGCAAAGGGGAGGCGTCGAGGGCGGCCGTCTATCGCGGCCGCCGGGGGGACAGCCCCGTCCGGCGAATCGCACCCCGTGTTTCGCCAGCTGAAACTCGGTTCGATTGGGGACGCGTAAGGAACGGAACGAGGCGCAAGTTCGAATTCCGCCCCGTTCGGGGGTGATTCTGTCGAGGGTCGGATCAACCGGCCGGATCGCAAGGCCGCTGTTGTAAAGCTTGCCGCCCGGTTTTCGATCGGTCATCCCCAAAGAGCGACGTCATTTGTCGGCGTCGCCAAATACCCCAATCCAACCAGGTTCCATGAGTCCGCGTTGCCGCCCGTCGAAGTTCCCATGATGGCTGGGCTTTCCGCATTTTTTGGGATGCCCAAGATTCGCCCGCACGCGGGTGGCGGTGCCAACCCAACCTGACCTTGCAAACCATCGTGTTGGAGAATCCGGGTGGGTTTGCCGACGTCGACCGGGCCGAGCCTCAGCGGGGTGCGGGCGATGCCGTGGTGCGGGTGCACCGCATCGGCATATGCGGCACGGATCTGCACGCCTATGCCGGCCGCCAGCCGTTCTTCTCGTACCCGCGCGTGTTGGGTCATGAATTGGGAGTCGAAGTCATCGATCCGGGAAGCGAACCGAATGGGCTCAAGGCTGGGGATCGCTGTTCGGTCGAGCCGTATATCAACTGCGGGACCTGTCTGGCCTGCCGGCAGGGCAAACCCAATTGCTGTTCCCGCCTGCAGGTGTTGGGCGTGCATGTCGACGGCGGGATGCGTCCGCGTATCGCCGTGCCGGCCCGCAAACTTCATCCCTCGGCCAAGCTGGACTACGACCAGTTGGCCCTGGTCGTAGCGGCCCAGAGCGGCCAGGTGCCGGGGGATATCAATGAGGTCCT
>CAZWMF010000177.1:0-7792 GCA_964634535.1 uncultured Opitutaceae bacterium
CGGCGGTCGCCGAGCGCCAGGTTGTACTCGGCCGTGCCGTGCCAGTCGCAGTGGCCCTCCAGCAGGAAGGTCACGGTGGGGTTCTTGTCCAGAAAATCCTTGGCCGCCTGCACCTTGGCCCGCTCGCTCGGCTTGATGTTGGAGCGGTCGAAATCGAAATAGACCGACTCCACCAGGCCGCGCGCCGTGTTGTCGGCCCCGAAGTTGATGCCTTCCGGGCGGGTCTGCAGGTCGGGATTGGCCGAACCCTCGGCCGGATTGATCGCGGTGGTCGACTGGCCATTGCCGGTGGGGCCCATCACGGTGGCGCTGGGATCCGGCCGCACGGGCTTTTTAGAGCAGCCCGCGCTCAAAATCGCGAGACCGGCGGCTACGGCTAGGAAATACTTCGAGGCTTGGTTCATGGAAAATTAGGGCAACACTGGTGCAAGCGGCGGGGCCTCGCAAGAACGAATCCGCGGGGGCTTCACCCCAGATCCTTAGCTTACTTCGGCTGGACGAGGCCGATATCCATCGCGTAACGCGTCAGGCTGGCCACATCGTGGAGGTTGAGTTTGCGCATCAGGTTCGAGCGGTGGTTGTCCACGGTCTTCATGCTGATGTTCAACTTGGCCGCGATGTCCTTGGTGCTGTTGCTTTCGGCGATCAATTGGAGGATTTCGCGCTCGCGGTCGGTCAGGAAATCGACCGTCTTGCTGGCCGA
Source organism: uncultured Opitutaceae bacterium (assembly GCA_964634535.1). GTDB lineage: Bacteria > Verrucomicrobiota > Verrucomicrobiia > Opitutales > Opitutaceae > Palsa-1447. The sequence goes on from CAZWMF010000177.1 coordinate 704, forward strand.
CGGGTTGGCCACGACATTGCGCAGGAGCGAGGCGACCGCCGGTCCGAAGTAGGTGCCGCCGTTGGCCACGGTTTCGAGGCCCTTCTTGAATTCGAAGAGACCGGCCGTCTTCTCGACAAAACCGTGCGCTCCGGCCTCGAGCATCTCCCGGACGAGGACGGGGTTCTCGTGGCCCGAGAACACCATGACCCGCATATGCGGCAGCCGCTTGCTCAGGCGGCGGAGGATATCGACCCCGTTCAGCCCGGGCAGTTTGGCGTCGAGCACCAGGACGTCGGGCTTGACGTCCAGGCAGAGTTGCTGAGCGGCCTGGCCGTCGCCCGATTCACCCACGAGCTGGAAATTGTTGTCGAGCCGCAGGATCTCGACGAGCATCTCCCGGATGGCGGTTTGATCTTCGATGATGACGAGGCGTTTCATGGCGTTCGGGCCGGGATGGTGGGTTGGCTGGGATTCGAACCCAGAACCAACGACTTAAAAGGACGCTGCTCTACCATTGAGCTACCAACCCAATAACCCAGAATTCCAGAGGTCATGTACTTCGCTATCGGGGGGGCCGCATGGCAAGCTGAATTTCCCTCGGCATCCGGCCTACGGGCGATTCGCCGGGGGAAAGTGCGAAATTTGGGGAACACGCCCGAGGATCTTGCATCCTATTCGAGGACGCAACTATCCGTTGGAGCACCTGTCTCGAACCCCCCAGCACGCGGCATTGTCATTCGGGTCCGGCCCGCTAGGCTGCTTCAAAGGTTAAAACTTGGGAACAATCCAAAAATATAACCATCAGAGTCAGGAGGAACGCATGTCCATCAAAGCCCACGAAGTTGCGCTTGACCGCCTGCTCGTCGACCGATTTAAGGCCGGGGACGGGGCGGCGTTCGACGAGATGGTCGGGCGGTACTGGAATCGTATTTACTCAATGGTACTCCAGCTCTTACGCAATCCGCAGGACGCCGAGGAAGTGACGCAGGACGCGTTCATCCGGGCCCACCGCGGCCTGGCGAATTTTCGGGGTGATTCGGCCTTCTCGACTTGGCTTTACCAGATCGCGACCAACCTGGCCCGCAACCGGTATTGGTACTGGTGGCGGCGCAAGCGCGACCAGTCGGTGTCCATCGATGCGCCGGTCGGTCCGGACAACGATCTGACCTTGGCCGAAATCATTCCGGCGGAGGTGGAGACCCCGGACGACGTGACCGTCACCCAGGAGTTCGTCAACCGCATCGGCACGGGCATGGAGCGACTCGGAGCCAAACACCGGGAGATCCTCATTTTGCGCAATGTGAAAAACCTTTCCTACGAGGAGATCGCCGGCATTCTCGGCATCTCGATCGGGACGGTCAAAAGCCGGATAGCCCGAGCTCGCGAGGCCCTGCGGTCCAAGCTTGGCGACGATTTCAAATGAAAAATTCTGAATTCATCGAACTGCTCAACCTATACGTCGATCACGAGATCGGCGCGGAGGACGCCCAGCGGCTGGAAGCCGAAGTCGCCACCCATGCCGAACGGCGACGCCTCTACCGGCAATACTGCATGATGCACAAGGCCTGTTCGCTGCTCGCGAGCGAGCGGGAGGGCCGTCCGGTCGCCGTTGCGGAACGCGAATCCGGATCCGGCATCTGGGGATGGGCGACTGGTTCCGGTCTGCTGGCGGCCGCCTGCGTGGCCCTCGTGATGGTCGCCCACCTTCATCACGGCGCCGTAGGCGCCGGCACCATGGTTGCGGGCCCGGCGCACCTAGCCGCCCCCGTGGCGGTGGTAGCGTCGCAGTCGGTCCGCGAACCGGCGACAATCCTGAAGGATATGCAGCCCGTGTTCATTTTGCCGCGCTCGGGGGCCGTCATGCCGGCCGAGGGCCTGCTCAATGCCGCGCCCGATCCGGCAATCGCCTGGCTGACCTCCGACGTGAAGCTTTCGCCCACCGCGCCCAGTGCGCATGACGTCTTGGCCAATCCGCTGCTCGCGCCGGGCCTGCTCAGCGAGTCGCCGGACGGCGCCGCCCGGCTCGATCAGCCCGCCGATCGCAACGTCCTGCCGGTCGGTTTCAATTTCACAAAGTAAGTTTCAGGAACCCAGGGCGGCCTTGATCAGCGCCTCGGTCGTCGCCGTCGGGCCCAAATTCCGAACGGCGCGCCGCACCGCGAGGTCGGCGTCCGCGGTCTTGTAGCCCAGGGCCCCCAGCGCCGCGACCGCATCGCGGTACCGGGAATCTTCGGACACGGCTTCGGCGGCCGGGCTGGCCGTTGCTTCCGGGCTTGGCCCAGCCAGCCGCGATTTGAGTTCGATCACCAGGCGCTCGGCGGTCTTGCGCCCGATGCCCGGGCACTTCGACAGGGTGCCCACATCGCCCGCCCGGATGGCTCCTTCGAGCAGCGGCAGCGACAGCCGGCTCATGATGCTCAGCGCCATTTTTGGACCGACGCCGGTCACATTTTCGATCATCAGCCGGAAAAAATCCCGCTCGGCCGGCGTGGCGAAGCCGTACAAGGTGTGCGCATCCTCCCGATAGATGACGAGGGTGTGCAGCTTCACGGCCTGGCCGGGCGGCGGCAGCTTCTCCGCCGTCGTCACCGGAATGTTGACCTCGTAGCCCAGGCCGCCGAGTTCGATCACGGCGCGGAGCGGCGTCGCGGCCGAGAGCCGGCCCTCGATCGAGGTGATCATCGGCTCAGGCCAGACCGAGCACGTCCTGCATGTCGTAGACGCCCGGCGGCTGGTTCACGACCCAAGCGGCGGCGCGCAGGGCCCCGCCCGCAAAAATCCCCCGGTCGCTCGCCCGGTGGCTCAATTCGATGCGCTCGCCCGGACCGGCCAGAATGACGGTGTGGTCGCCCACCACGTCGCCCCCGCGCAGGGCATGGACGCCGACCTCCGTCGCGGTGCGCTCGCCGGTCAGGCCTTCGCGGCCATGGCGGGCCGCTTCGGGTCCGGTCCCGCGTTCGGCGAGGACGATTTCGAGAAGGCGGGCGGCCGTGCCGCTGGGCGCGTCCTTCTTCAGTCGATGGTGCATTTCCACGATCTCGGCGTCATAGCCCGGGCCGAGCACCTGGACGGCCCGCCGGGTCAGGGCGAACAGGAGGTTGACGCCGACGGAGAAGTTTCCGGCCCAGACGCACGGAACGCGGCCGGCCGCAGACCGCAGGGCCGTCTTTTCGGCGGCGCCGTGCCCGGTCGTTCCGATTACGAGCGGCTTGCCGTGGCGCACGGCCAGTTCGATCAGGCCGGCCGTCGTCTGCGGGGAACTGAAGTCGATCACGACGTCGCAGGCGCCGATGTGGGCGGCGGGGTCGTCGCCGACGTCGATAGCCGCGCCGATCCGCAGGCCCAGACCGGGCGCGCGGGCGATGATTGCCTGGCCCATCCGGCCGCGGGCGCCATTGAGAAGAATCGAGAGACTCATGCGAAGGGAGCGGCGAACCGCTCTTGGGCGGGGTTCATGCCGGGATTGAATCAGCGGTCCAAATCGGCCAAGGCCCGGCGAAGCGCCACGCGGTTGGCCGGGGAAAGCTCGCTCAAGGGCAGGCGGACTTCGGGACTGCGGATCAGCCCCTTTTGGGCGAGGACCGCCTTGATCGGCACCGGATTGGGTTCGACGAAAATGGCCTTGAAGAAGGGATACAGCTTTCGATGCAGCCGGGTGGCGGTCGCAAAATCGTTGGCCAGGGCCGCGCGGACCATCCGGCAGATGGGCCGTACGGCATAGTTGGAGGCCACGCTCACGACGCCTTCGCCGCCGACCGCCATGAAGGGCAGGGTGAGCGCGTCGTCGCCGCTCAGGACGGTGATATCCGAGCCCAGGGCGCGCTTGAGCAGATCGACCCGGTCGACGCTGCCGCCCGACTCCTTGATCCAGCGCACATGCGCGTACTTGGCCCGGAGCCGCTCGACCACCGGAACGCCGATCTCGATGCCGCAGCGGCTGGGTATGGAGTAGAGGACGATCGACCGGTCGGTGGCCTCCGCAATCGCAGCAAAATGCCGGAACAGGCCCTCCGCGGCGGGCTTGTTGTAATAGGGGGCGACGACCAGCATGGCGTCGGCGCCGGCGGCGTGGGCGCGGTGGGTCAAATCGACCGCCTCCTGGGTGGAATTCGATCCGGTCCCGGCGATCACCGGAACCCGTCCCCGGGCCGCCTCGACGACCGCGCGCACGACCTCGATGTGCTCCTCGTGGCTCAGGGTGGGCGACTCGCCGGTCGTGCCGGCCGGGCTGACGCCGTCGATGCCCTCTTTGATTTGGCGCTCCACATGCTTCTGCAGGTCGTCATAGGCGACCGCACCTTTGCGAAAGGGCGTGACGAGGGCGGTGATGGTGCCGGTGAGGGGGCGCAACTTCATGGCGTAGCGGGACCGGGATTATTGATCCAGGCCGGCGGACGCAACCGAAAGCCGCCGGCCTGGAAAAATCGCCGCCGGGACAATTCGGGTCCCGGAAGCTGCCGGCCCGCTTTCGAGCTTGGATTTAAGCCTGCCGGGTTGTTTCCTATCCGGTTTCGATAACCGAACTTCTTTCCAAACGATGTCGCTCGCACTGCTCTTCGCTGGCCAAGGCGCCCAGAAGGTGGGAATGGGACGATCCCTTTACGAGGGCTCGGCTGCCGCCCGATCCCTCTACGACGAGGCTAATGCTTTGTTGGGATGGGACTTGAAGAAGATTAGTTTCGAAGGTCCCGATGCCGCGCTCACCGAGACCAAGGTTTGCCAACCCGCGCTGTTCGTCCACGGACTCGCCCTGCTGGCCGCCCTCGAGGAGCAGGGCCGTCTCGGCCCGGTCAGCTTTGCCTTGGGGCTCAGCTTGGGCGAGGTGACCGCGCTCACCGCCGCCGGCGCCTGCGATTTTGCCCTGGGCCTGCGAATCGTGGCCGAGCGCAGCCGTCTCATGCAGGAGGCCTGCGAACGCACAAACGGCGGCATGGCCGCCCTCATCGGCGAGGAACGCGCCACGGTGGCCGCCCTGTGTGAGGAATTCGGCATCGAACCGGCCAACTTCAATGCCCCCGGCCAAATCATCATCTCCGGCGAAAAACCCCGGGTTGAGGCGGCCTTGGTCGGGGCGCGCCAGCGGGGTATCAAAAAGGCCATTCCCTTGAACGTCGCCGGAGCTTACCATAGCCGACTGATGGAGCCGGCCCGCGCCGGCTTTGCCGCCTTCTTGGAGACGGTGCCCCTGCAGCGGCCCCGCTATACCGTGTTCACCAACACGACGGCGGCGCCGGTATCCGAACCGGCCGACATCAAGGCGGCCCTGGTCCGCCAAGTCGTGTCGCCGGTTCGCTGGGAGGATTGCATGCGCGCGGCGGCGGCGGCCGGCGGCCGCCCGTTTTGGGAGTTGGGACCGGGCGGCGTTTTGGCCGGGCTGGCCCGCCGCACCGAGAAGACCTGGGAGGTGCGCTCGTTCGCCGAGTACGCCGACATCGCCGCCCCGTCGGGCTGATCCGCGCAATGGAATCTCCGCGCACCCGCAACTTCTGCATCATCGCCCACGTCGATCACGGCAAGACCACGCTGTCCGACCGGCTGCTCGAGTACACCAACACGGTGGCGCACCGGGTGATGACCGACCAGCACCTGGACTCGATGGATCTCGAGAAGGAGCGCGGCATCACCATCAAGTCGCATCCGGTGACGATGAATTATCCGGCGCACGACGGGCTCGTCTACAAGCTGAACCTCATGGACACGCCCGGCCACGTGGATTTTTCCTACGAGGTCTCGCGCAGCCTTGCCGCGTGCGAGGGCGCCGTGCTCCTGGTCGACGCGGCCCAGGGCGTCGAAGCCCAGACGGTGGCCAATGCGCACCTGGCCTTCGGCCAGCACCTCAAGGTGATCCCGGTCATCAACAAGATCGACCTGCCGAGCGCCAATCTCGATTTGTGCCTGCGCCAGCTCGAGGATATCCTCACGATCCCGGCCGAGGAAGCCATCCTCGCGAGCGGCAAGGCCGGCATCGGCATCGAGGATATTCTGGAAGCGGTGGTGAAGCGGGTGCCGCCGCCGCGCTGGACCGACTACCCTCAGGCCCGCGCCTTGGTCTTCGATTCGATCTACGATTCGTTCCGGGGGGTGATCGCGTATGTGCGCGTGTTCTCCGGGCAGATTCGCTCCGGCGACACCATGATTTTGATGAGCACCGGCCTCAAATCCGAGGTCAAGGAGGTCGGCGTTTTTCGGCCCAAAATGGACGCGATCGGCGTGCTGGGCCCGGGCGACGTGGGTTATATCGTCTCCAACATCAAGGACACTTCCGAGATCAAGACCGGGGATACGATCACGCTGGCCGCCCGGCCCGCCGCCGAAATGCTTCCCGGCTACAAGGAGGTCCGGCCGATGGTGTTTTGCGGTCTCTATCCCGTCGAAACCTCCGACTACGAGAAACTCAAGGCGGCCCTCGGCCGCCTGCGGCTCAACGACTCGGCCTTCGTGTACACGCAGGAAAGTTCGGTCGCGCTCGGCTTCGGGTTCCGCTGCGGATTCCTAGGCCTGCTGCACATGGAGATCATCCAGGAGCGGATCCGGCGCGAGCACGGGGTCGACATCATTTCCACCTATCCGAGCGTCGTGTACCGCGTGCGCCAGCACGGCGGGGCGGTGAGCGCGGTCGACAATCCGGTCAATTTGCCCGATCCGGGCACGATCGAGGAAATCGCCGAGCCGACGATCAAGGCCTCGCTCCACATCCCGAACGATTCGATGGGCGACATCCTCGCCCTGATCATGGAGAAGCGCGGCGTCGTCGATCACACCGAGACCCTGGACGGCAGCCGCGTCATGCTGATCTGCCTCCTCCCGCTCAACGAAATTCTCGTTGATTTCAACGACCGGCTCAAGAGCATCACGCATGGGTATGGCTCGATGGATTACGAGGTGGGCGACTACCGCCCGGCCGATTTGGTAAAGATGGAAATCCTCGTCAATGGGGATCCAGTCGACGCGTTCGCCACCATCGTGCACCGCGATAAGGCCGAGGGCCGCGGGCGCGAACTGTGCGAGAAGCTGGCCGAGATCATTCCGCCCCAGATGTTCAAGGTGGCGATCCAGGCGGCCATCGGCGGCAAGATCATCGCCCGCGACAATGTCCGCGAAATGCGC
>CAZWMF010000178.1:0-7787 GCA_964634535.1 uncultured Opitutaceae bacterium
GTTTCTGGCCAAGGGGGTGCTGCAATCGAAGGACGGAGTCGTCTATCCCGACACGCTCGTGGGCACCGATTCCCACACGACGATGATCAACGGTTTGGGCGTCGTGGGCTGGGGCGTCGGCGGAATCGAAGCCGAGGCGGGCATGTTGGGCCAGCCGGTGTATTTCCTCACCCCCGATGTCGTCGGGGTCTATCTGACCGGTGCGCTGCGCGAAGGCGTGACCGCCACCGATCTGGCGCTCACGCTCACGCAATCCCTGCGCAAGGCGAAAGTCGTCGGCAAGTTCGTCGAGTTCTTCGGCCCGGGGGCCGCCGCCCTGCCGGTGGTCGATCGGGCCACCATCGCCAATATGGCGCCGGAATATGGCGCGACCATGGGCTTTTTTCCCGTCGACGCCGAGTGTTCAGCTTACCTGCGCGCCACCGGCCGCAGCGAGGAGCATGTCGCTTTATACGAGGCATATTACCGCGCCCAGGGCCTGTGGGGTATTCCCGCCCGGGGGTCGATCGACTATAGCCTGGAGCTCGAGCTGGATCTGGCCTCGGTCGTCCCGAGCGTGGCCGGCCCCAAGCGGCCGCAAGATCGGATCGAACTGCCGAAGCTCAAGGATGAGTTTGTGGGCGCCTTTTCCAAGCCCGTGGCCGAAAACGGATTTGGCAAGGCGGCGGCCGATCTGGGTCGGACCTTTCACGTCGCCGGGCACGACTTGGCGTATCATGGCGGCGGGGGCAGCGAGAAACCCACCGCGGCGCGGTCGGTCCACGCCTCCGCGGTCAATCCATCGAACGACCGCGAGATGCTCACAGAGCGGCCCACGTCGGACGCGATCCCGGGCCTGGCGCCGCGGATCGATGGCGAAATCGGGCACGGCAGCGTCCTGATCGCGGCGATCACCAGCTGCACGAACACCTCGAATCCCAGCGTGATGCTGGCGGCCGGACTGCTGGCCAAGAAGGCCGTATCCCTTGGGCTCTCGGTGAAGCGGACCGTCAAGACCTCGCTCGCGCCGGGCAGCCGGATCGTCACCGACTACCTCACGAAGGCTGGCCTCCAGACCTACCTGGATCAGCTGGGATTTCAAACGGTCGGCTACGGCTGCACGACTTGCATCGGCAACTCCGGCCCGCTCAATCCCGCGATTGAGGATTCCGTCGTCAAGAACGACATCGTGGCTGCCTCGGTGCTGTCCGGTAACCGCAATTTCGAGGCCCGGGTGCACCAAAGCATCAAGGCCAATTTTCTCATGTCGCCGCCGCTGGTCGTCGCGTTCGCATTGGCCGGCCGAGTCGACATCAATTTGTCCACCGATCCGATTGGGCGGGGCCGCGATGGCCAGGAGGTGTTTCTGCGCGATATCTGGCCGACGTTGGCGGAGGTCCGCGAACAATTGCAGTCAGCCTTGAAGCCGGAAGTCTATCGGCGGCTCTACACCGATTTCGCGGCGCAAAATCCCAAGTGGAATGAGATTCCGACGGCGGTGGGGGACGTTTACGCCTTCGAAGCGAAGTCGACCTACATCCAGGAGCCTCCATTTTTCCAGGGTTTCGGGATGGAGCCGGGCGGCATAGCGGAGATCCGGGGCGCCCGGGCCCTCGGCATTTTTGGCGACTCGGTCACGACCGACCACATTTCCCCGGCCGGCGCGATCAAGAAGACCTCCCCGGCCGGCCGGTACCTCCTGGAAAACGGGGTGACCTTCGAGGATTTTAACAGCTACGGTTCGCGCCGGGGCAACGACCGCGTGATGACGCGCGGGACCTTCGCGAATGTCCGGATCAAGAATCTTATGTTGGCCGGCGAAGAGGGGGCCAACACCCTCTATCATGCGAAGGGCGGCGGCCAACCCGGTGAAAAGCTCGCCATATTCGACGCGGCCGAGCGGTATCGGGCCGAGGGCACGCCGCTGATCGTCCTGGCGGGCCAGGAATATGGCACCGGATCGTCGCGGGACTGGGCGGCCAAGGGCACCAAGCTGCTGGGCGTCCGCGTGGTGGTGGCGCAAAGTTATGAGCGCATCCATCGGTCGAACCTGGTCGGCATGGGTGTCTTGCCCCTGCAATTTCGCGAGGGCGAAAATGCCAAGACGTTGAAGCTCGACGGGACGGAAGCATTCGACGTCATCGGTCTGGGCGCGGACCTTTCCCCTCAGAAGGACCTCGTCCTTAGGGTGATACGCCACGATGGCACGACGCGCGACGTGCCGGTGCGCTGCCGCATCGATACGCCGATCGAGATCGAGTACTACCGACACGGGGGCATTCTGCCCTACGTGTTGCGGCAAATCGTGGCTAGGGCTTAACCCGTTGGAACAAAAGGACGTAATTTCGATGGCTTGCCGACGTCCCACAAATCGATTGATTGAGCTCCGCGTGAGTGCCTGATCCCATGCCTGATGCCGCGGCCAAGCAGGTCTTTTTAGTGGACCCCTATTCCGATCCGGTGCTGGTTCGGATCGAAGGGCGGGCCAATTTTCAAAACAGCGCCTGTTTGCGGGACTTCATCGAGGAGATGATCAAGCAGGGCAAGCGGCGCTTCATCGTGGACATGTTTCATTGCTCCGGCATGGACAGCACGTTTCTCGGGGTTTTGGCGGGAGCGGCGCTGCAGTTGCGCAAGCCGGCCTTGGGCGGAAATCTCATTCTCGTACGCGTCGGACCGCGCAACCTCGAACTGATCCGCAACCTGGGCTTGCATCGGCTGCTGACCGTCGATGCCGGTGACTTTCCGATGCAATTCGAGAATCGCGACGTCGCCCTCAACTGCCCAGACCGGTCGGAACTGGACAACGCGCGCCTTTGCCTGGAGGCCCACGAGAGCCTGGTCGCGGCGGACGAGGGCAATCGCTCGAAATTCCAGGACGTGATCGTTTTCCTCCGCAATCGGGTCGAGCAGCGCTGAGCTCATGGTCGGGGCCATCCTCATCGGCGTTCTCGCCGGGGTCATGCTCGCGTGGATCCCGCTGCGCCGGGCTCGACGTTTTGGCGAAGTTCAGGAATTGCAGAAACAGCAGGCCGCGCGCGACCGCCAGCGGGTGATCGATTTCATGCATCTGATGGCGGAGGCGCTCGGCGAGAACCTCGCGCTGCAGGAGTTGCGTCAGCGCATCGTCCACGCATCCATCCTCTGCACCGGGGCCTTGAGCGCCTGCATCTTCGAACGCACGGCGGCCGGCCGGATGCGGGGCGTGGCGGTCGAGGGCCTCTTCCCCCCCCAGCGGCCAATCGACCCGGGCTTGAAGACGCGGCTGACCACCCGGGCCAAATTCATCGAGCAGGTGCTCAAATCCGAGGAGTTTTCACTCGGCGCGGGCGTGGTCGGTCGGGTGGCGCAAACCGGCCGGCCCGAACTGGTCGCGGACGCGAGCGCCGACCTGTCGATCGTGCAGCACGGGGATCCGGCTCTGGCGATCCGGTCCTTGATCGCCGTGCCGCTGCACTTCCGGGAGCGGTTCTTTGGCGTCTTGGCGGTGGCCAATCCCGCGGACGATCGGGCGTTCACCGAGGTGGAATTCTCGCTCCTGCAGTCCCTGGGGGACCAGGCGGCCCTGGCCCTGCACAATGCGGAGTTTCTCAACCTCCAGATCGAACGCTCGCAACTGGATCTCGATCTGTCGATCGCGCGCGGCATCCAGCAGATGCTGCTGCCGCGCCGGACCCTGCGCTTCGCCGGCCTCGATCTCGACGCGCGCTATGCGCCGTCCCAGAAGGTCGGCGGCGATCTCTACGATTTGATCGAGTTGCCCGGCGGACGCCTGGGCGTGGCGGTGGCGGACGTATCCGGCAAGGGCATTCCGGCCTCGCTCCTGATGGCCATCGCGCGGACCTCGCTGCGCCAGATCGCGCCGCGGCACGCCTCGCCCGCCCGGGTGCTGGCCGAGCTCAACCGGTCGATCGCCCCGGACATTTACGGGGAGCATTTCATCACGATGATCTACGCGGTCATCGATCCGGACGGGAACACCGTGGGCTTTGCGCGCGCCGGGCACGAATTGCCGCTGTTTGTGCGGCGCGACCGCGAGGCCGGGGTGTGTTCGGCCGGCTTCGAGGGCTCGGAGGGGATGCCGGTGGGCATGGTGACCGACGAGCTCTTCTCCTCGGTCATCACCGAGCGGTTCCTGCCGTTTCGGCCGGGCGACGTCCTGGTTCTCTACACCGACGGGGTGACCGAAGCGCCCAACGAGGACCTCAAGGAGTATTCCGGCGCCCGCCTGGCCGACACGGTCCGGCGCCTCCATGGGCAATCCGCCCGGGAGATCAATGACGGCATCCTCGCCAGCGTCCACGAGTTCGCCGGCGAGGCGGGCCAGCACGATGACTTGACCCTGGTCTCGGTGAAGCGAGTCTAAGGGTTTCCGTCCGCCCGATGAACACCGCCTTCGACCGATTTTCCGTTCCCACGGCCGCGGGCCATTTCGGGGCCTATGGCGGCGTGTATGTGCCCGAGACCTTGATCACCGCCCTCGAGGAGTTGGACCGGGCCTATGCCGCGGCCAAGGCCGACCCGGCGTTTCAGGCGCAGTTGCACGGTTATCTGCGCGAATATGCCGGCCGGCCGACCCCGGTGTATTTTGCCGAACGGCTGACCGAGCACGTGGGCGGGGCGAAGATTTATTTCAAGCGCGAGGACCTGCTGCACACCGGGGCCCACAAGATCAACAACGCCCTCGGCCAGGCGCTCCTGGCCCGGCGCATGGGCAAGCGGCGGGTCATTGCGGAGACCGGGGCGGGTCAGCATGGCGTGGCGACGGCCGCCGTCTGCGCCAAGTTTGGCCTGGAATGCGTCGTGTACATGGGCCGGGTCGACATGGAGCGCCAGGCCTTGAATGTCTTCCGCATGCGTCTGATGGGGGCCGAGGTGCGCGGGGTGGACGCCGGCCAGCGCACGCTCAAGGAGGCCATCAGCGAGGCCATGCGCGATTGGGTGACAAACGTGCGGACCACGCACTATATTTTAGGCACGGCCTATGGCGCCCATCCCTATCCGATGATGGTCAGGGATTTTCATAAGGTCATCGGCGAGGAGGCTCGCGCGCAAATGCACGCCAAGGAGGGTCGGATTCCGGACGTGATGGTGGCCTGTGTCGGCGGCGGCAGCAATGCGATGGGCCTGTTCTTCGATTTTCTCGAGGAGCCGGCTGTCGTGCTGGTGGGCGTCGAGGCGGGCGGCCGGGGTATCCGTCCGGGCGAACACGCCGCGCGGTTCGCCGGCGGGCGCCTGGGGGTGCTGCAGGGCGCCAAGACCTTCGTGCTGCAGGACGAAAATGGACAGATCCAAGATACCCACTCGGTGTCGGCGGGCCTCGACTACGCGGCGGTCGGACCGGAACACGCTTTTTATCGCGACCGGGGCCGGATCGAATTCACCTATGCCACCGACGCGGAGGTGCTGGAGACTTTTCAGCTGTGCTCCCGGCTCGAGGGCATCATTCCCGCGCTCGAAAGCACGCATGCGCTGGTCGAGGCGATCAAGCGTGCCCGGACCCTGCCGCGGGACCGGGTGGTGCTGGTCAACCTGAGTGGACGCGGGGACAAGGACGTGCAGCAGGTCGCGACCCTGTTGGCCCCGTGAGGAGCATGACCGGATACGGTCGCGGCACCGCCACCGTGGGCGAGCGATCGGTCGATCTGCGGGTGAGCTCGGTCAATCGCCGGTCGCTCGATATCACGATTTCCGTGCCGGCCGGCTGGGAGGCGCTCGAGGCCGCGATCGTCGAGCGGGTCAAGCAGGTCGCGCTGCGGGGCAAGGTGCACGTGGCGGTGGAATCGGGCGGGGCGCAGCGGGCGGACCCGATCGCCTGGGACGAGACCGCGGTCCAGGCCACCCTGGATCGACTGGCGGGCCTGGCCGCGGAACGGCGGATCGCGTTTCAGCCGACGCCCGAATTGCTCTGGCAGGTGGCCAGCGCCTGCCGGCAGGCGGCGGGCCTGCCCGACGCCGAAACCGCGGGTCCGGCGGTCCTCCGGGGCCTCGAATCGACGTTGCGGGAATTCGCGGCGATGCGCGCCCGGGAGGGCGAGGCCCTGTTGATCGATTTTCTCTCCCGCCTGGCCGCGCTGCGCCGGCTGATCGAGGCGGTCGCCGCGCGCGCCCCCCAGGTCGTGCCGGCCTATCGGGAACTCCTGCACCGTCGCCTGCGCGAGGCCAACCTCGAGTTGGACCTGGACGACGAGCGGGTGCTCAAGGAGATCGCCCTGTTCGCCGACCGCTGCGACATCAGCGAGGAGATCACCCGCTTCCGGAGCCACCTCGACCAGCTGGCGGGCTTGTTGAAGGCGGACGGGGAGATCGGGCGCAAGGCCGAGTTCCTCCTGCAGGAACTGGGGCGCGAGGCCCACACGCTCGGCAGCAAGGCGAACGATCTGGCGATTTCCCGCCACGTGATCGAACTCAAGAACGAGATCGAGCGCGTGCGCGAGCAAATGGCCAACGTCGAGTGAGCGTCAGGTCGGCTCGCGGCGGAACAGCGAGCGCACCAGGTAAAGCCCGACGCCAACGCAGATGCCCGAGTCGGCCAAGTTGAACGTGGGGTAGATGTACGAGCCGAAGTGCAGGTCGATGAAATCGACCACATGGCCGTGGACCAGCCGGTCCGTCAGATTGCCCAGGATGCCCCCGCAGAGCAGGCCGAAGCACACCTGGGTCCCTTTTTCCCGCAGGCCCAGCGAATGCCGTCCAAGGTAGATCGCGGCCAGCGTGCCGACGGCCAGGAGGGCCAACGCCACGCTCCGGCCGGCGAACATGCTCCAGGCCGCCCCGGTGTTGCCGACGTGCACCACGTAGCAGAAGCGCCGGATGACGACCAGCGCGCCGCCCTCCTCGCCATACGCCCCGTAGGGCAGGCGCGCCGCGATCCAGGCCTTGCTCGCCTGGTCGCAGGCCCACGTGAGGAGTGCGATGATCCAGAACCGCCGGTAGCCCTTCACTCGTCGGTGCCGGTGTCGTCCTCGACCAGTTTGGCGCCGTCCTCGCCGAGCTCGGCAAACGCCCCGGTTTGGCCGCGCGAGCGATAGCGGTTCTTTTCGATCTCCTTCTGCGCCTCGGCCGAATAGCGGGTGAACGGAACGGCGAGCAGCCGATCCTTGGCGATCGGCTTCTGCGTGACTTCGCAGGTGCCGTAGGTGCCGTCGTGGATGCGCTTGAGCGCGGCGTCGATCTCGGAGAGGGCCTCCTGCTCGCTCGACACCAAGCTGAGGACGAAATCCCGATCGAACGTGTTGATGCCGCCGTCCGCCATGTTCTGGCCATAGGCGGACAGGTCGCCCGCGTCGTCCTTGGCCGACCGCTTGAGCGACTCCTCGGAGTGGCGTTCGATGCCTTCGGTCAGCTGGGAGCGCAGGTCGATCAGCAGCTTGTAGTACCGGCGAAACTTTTCCGGAATGTCCTGTTCCGGCACCTGCTGGGGCACCGGTCGGGCCTTTTTGGGATTGAAGCCGAGGATATCCGCGAGCGAGGCCGCCCGGACGTGATTTGGCTTGAGCGGCTTCTCGACGACGAGTTCGGGCCGCAGCGCGGTCTTCGCCGGAACCTTGGCCGTCTTGCCGGAGGTCTCCACCGGCTTGGCCTCGTTCGTCTTGGCGATGGCGCAGACCTCGTCGAGGCTGAACGCGATGGGCTTGGTGGCGGCTTTGCGCGCAAGGATGCTTTCGCGCAGCGCGGATTTTTTCGAAGGTTTGTCCATGGTGGCGGGAGGGGCGACGGGCGCCGCGGGTTCGGGCGCGGGTCGCGTCTTGGCGGCGGGACCCGGCTTCTTAGGTGGTGCTTCTTTGCGGGCGGAGGGTTTGGTCGAA
>CAZWMF010000179.1:0-7781 GCA_964634535.1 uncultured Opitutaceae bacterium
TCAGTTTTGAATCAAATCCGATCCAGCCCAGGAGCCCGAACGACATACCGGCGCCGATCGCCATGGCGACTTTGTTGATCCAGGAATTGCACGCGGCAAACGATCCCTCGCGCCGCCGGCCATTTTGCAGTTCGTCGTAGTCGACGACGTCGGCCACCATGGACGACCAGATCGTCCAAAAGCCCGAGCCGATGAACGCCGTGATGCCCGAGGAGAGGATCTGCAACCATTGGATCGCCGGCGTGTAGAGCCACCAGCTGGCGATGAAGCCGCAGATGGCGGTGATGAAAACGAGGACCAGGGCCTGGCGCTTGCCGAGGTGGCGCGCCAGAATGGCGAAGACGGGAACACCGAGGGCGCCGAATATCATGCCCCCGATCCCCATCTTGAAATTCCAGCGGGTGCCGGCCGACACATCGCCCTGGCAAACGTAATAGATCGTATCGTAGTAGCCCAGGGTGCCCACCATGCTCAAGCCCAGGCCATAGAACAGGTTCATGATGACCTGGATGCGGAAGGGCCGGCATTGCAGAGTCTGCCACAGCGTCTCCCGGATCGAAATCTTGGGCTGGGTGTTGGAGACGACCTTGCCGTAGTAGCGCTCGCGCACCAGTGAGAAGGAGGTCAATCCGGCAAACATCATTATAATGCCGCTGATGACGCAAAAGACCTGGGCGCCAAGGAGGGTGTTGGTCGACGCGCCGGTGGGTGCTTTGTCCCACGCGCCACTGTTGGTGAGTAATTGGGTCAGCCGCGCGGGCAGGTTGGCCCGGCTAGCCCCCACCCAGACCGACATGGTCATGAACTGTCCGCCGAAGAACAAGCCGAGCTGGGGCAGCGTCTTGATTACATTGAGGTAGGAAAACACGCTGGTGCGCTCATTGTAGTCGGGGGTCAATTCGTATCCCAAACTCTGGTACGGCATGTTGAAGCAGCTCACCAGCGGCAGATAGATGGCCGACGAGCCCAGCATGAACCAGAAATAATAGGGGACGGTGTACCCGAACAGATGGCCCGAGCCCCACCCGGGACCGACCGCCACGACGATGGGCAAGCCCAGGCCCGCGACCACCGCGCCGACGAGCATATACGGCCGGCGGCGTCCCCAGCGCGACCGGGTGTTGTCGGACAGCCAGCCGAACAGCGGATCGGACACCGCGTCGAAGACCCGATTGAGCACCACGGCAATGCCCACCAGCGCCGGGCTGACGCCGAGGAATATATTGAAGACCAACGCGGCGAAATTGGGGTAGTGCCAGTGCCCCCACATATCGATCCAGACGCCGATGCCGTAGCCGATCTTCTGTCGGACGGGGACCTTGTCGGCGGCAGCCGTGGCGGAACTGGGGGCCGCGGGCGCGGCGGAATCAGCGGGGTTGGCGTCCATAGGGGGGGCGGAAAGCGGGCCGTGGCAGAAGGCGGAGGGTCAGACCGGGCGCCGATAATGACGCGGTTCCTTCCAAAGGAAAGCGAATGCGGCGCAAATCCGTCAACGATTCAGGCGGATCCGCAGGGCGCGGACGCCGGCGGCCGGAGTGAGGATCGCTCCCAACGGGTCGGCGACCCCCACCGCGCACGCCGCGGCGGGCGGCAGGGCGACGCCCACGAGTTGGAGCCGCCATTCGGCCGGGGCCGGACCGGTCAATTCGACGGCCAGTTCGTCGCCCAGGCGGGCGACCTTGAGCGCGGGGCCCGGGCCGCCATCGGCCGCCGGCACCGCGCAGGTCGCCTGCGCCCCGTCGGCCAGGGCGTACACCCGGAAGGTGACGCCGGCGCGGAAATCGTAGTCCGGGCGGTCGTCGCGGGCGCCGATCGGCAGGATCGTGCCGGCGCGGACGAACAGGGGCAGGCTGAGGAAGTCGTGCCGACTGCGCCGCCAGCCGCCACCGGCGGCGACGGCTCCCGTCAACAGATGGGTCCAGGTGCCGGCGGGCAGGTAATAGTCCACCCAGCCGTCGTCGGCCAGCACGGGCGCGACCAGGAGCGCGTCGCCCAGCATGTACTGGCGCTCGAGGGTGGCGCAGGCCGGATCCTCGGGAAACTCCAGGACCATCGCCCGCATGAGCGGGATACCCGCCTGGTGCGCCTGGACGGCGGCGCCGTACAGGTAGGGCATGAGCCGGCACTTCAGCTTCGTAAAGAAGCGCAGCACGTCGCAGGCCTCGTCGTCGTAGTTCCAGGGGACGCGGTAAGTGGAGCTGCCGTGCAGCCGGCTATGGGACGACAATAGACCGAAGGCCACCCAGCGTTTGTAGATGGCGGCCGGAGGCAGGCCTTCGAATCCGCCGATGTCGTGGCTCCAGAACCCGAAGCCGCAGAGGCCCAGCGACAGGCCGCCGCGCAGGCTCTCCGCCATCGACTCGAAGGTCGAATGGCAATCGCCGCCCCAGTGCACGGGAAAGCGCTGGCCGGATGCGTGGGCGGCGCGGGCAAAGACGACGGCATCGCCCCGGCCGCGGGCCTGTTCGAGCACCTGGAATACGGTGTCGTTGTACAGCACCGCGTAGTGATTGTGCATCTTCACCGGGTCCGATCCGTCGTGGTACACGACGTCGGTGGGAATGCGTTCGCCAAAATCGGTCTTGAACGCGTCGACCCCCATATCCACGAGGCGCCGCAGGTGCCCGGCGTACCAGGCGCAGGCGGCCGGATTGGTGAAATCGACGATGCCCATGCCCGGCTGCCACTGGTCGGTCTGCCAGACCGCGCCGTCGGCCGTGCGCAGGAGAAAGCCGCCGGCGCGGCCTTCGGCGAACAGCGGCGAGAGTTGGGCGATGTATGGATTGATCCAGACGCAGATGCGCAGTCCCCGCTGACGAAGCCGGGCCAGCATTTCGGCGGGCTGGGGGAAGACCCGCGGATCCCATTGCAGGTCGCACCAGCGGAATTCCCGCATCCAGAAGCAGTCGAAATGAAAGACGTGCAGGGGGAGGTCCCGCCGCTTCATCTCTTCGACGATGCCGGTCACGGTCGCCTCGTCGTAGTTGGTCGTGAAGGACGTGGTGAGCCAAAGACCAAAGGACCAGGCCGGCGGCAGGGCGGGCCGGCCGGTCAGGGCGGTCAATTTGCGCAGGATCTCCTTGGGGCTCGGTCCGTAGATCAGGAAATACTCGAGACTCTCTCCGGCGATGCTGAACTGCACCCGCGAGACTTTCTCCGAGGCCACCTCGAACGACACCGGGCCGGTTTCGTTGACCAGCACGCCGTAGCCCCGGTTGGTCAGGTAGAACGGCACGCTCTTGTAGGCCTGGTCGCTGCCCGTGCCGCCATCCTTGTTCCAGTTCTCGACCACCTGGCCATTCTTGACGAAGGCGGTGAAGCGTTCGCCCAGTCCGTACACGCATTCGCCGACGCCGAGCGCGAGTTCCTCCTTGATGAAGCGTCCGCGGCCTTCCCAATCGATCAGCCCGGCGGCGCGGTTGCCGCTCTGGGTGAGCGGACGGCCTTCCGCGGTGAAGGCGAGCGTCCAGCCGTTGCGCCGGTCGATGCGGGCGGTGAGCCCCCCGGTGCGCAGTTCGGCGCCATGCTCGTCCTGGACGGCCTGGGCGGCGGAGGCCAGTCCGGGGGCCAGCGGGATAAACGGTCCGCGCGCCGCCGCGCCGCCAAAGTGCTCGATGCGCACGCGCACGACGTCGTCCAAGGGCGAACTCAGCTGCACGGCGAGCAACGGGCCCTGCAAGGTGTCGCCGCGGTGGCGGATCGGGCGGGTGGTGGCTGTGGCCGTGACGGTGCCCGGGCCGATGTCCCAGGCGTGGGCCTCGGTGGCGTAGTGCACTTGCGCGCCGGGTTGTACGAGCCAGTTTCCGTCGGTGAATTTCATGGGGCGAAGGAGATTTTTGGGGGGCGCCGGCCGCTAGTTTATCGTTAAATAAGGAAAGTTTTTCGACGGGCAAGGCCGAATCGCCGGGGCGATCATCGCGCCGCCGGTTGCTGGACCTTCCGGCGGTAGGCGCCGGGCGACTCGCCCACCAGGCGCTTGAACACGACGCTCATGTATTCGATGTATTCGAAGCCGGTGAGCTCGGCGATGCGTTTCAGGGGGAAATCGGACTCGGCGAGCAGCTGGCGAATCTTCGCAACCTGGACCCGCCGGATCTCCGCCTGGGGCGAGCGGCCGATATGGCGCCGGAATTTCTTCTCCAGCTGGCTGCGCGAGGCGAAGGCGTGTTTCATCACCTGTTCGACCGTGATGCCGGTGCAGGCGTGCTCGCGGATGAAACCCAGGGCGGCGGCCACCGTCCGGTCCTCGATCGCCAGGGCATCGGAAGACTGGCGGGGCACCACGCCCACCGGCTCGACCCGCCGGTCCAGGCTCGGGGGCTTGCGGCCCTGCATGAGCGTATCGAGGATTTCCGCCGCCTCGTAGCCCGAACGGAAGGCGTTTGGCGCGACACTGGACAGGGGCGGGTAGGAGAGGTCGCAGCGGATGGTGTCGTTGTTGATGCCGAGGATGGCCACTTGGTCGGGGATCAGCAGATCGACCGCCTGGGCGGCGGTCATCACCTGCAGAGCGCGCATGTCGTTGCAGGCCATCACTCCGGCGGGCTTGGGCAAAGCGCGGATCCAGGCCGCGAGGGCGCGGATCTGCTTTTCATCCCAAAACGGCGTCAGATCGCCCGGATATTCGACGTCGAAGACGTTGCAGGTTCGGCCCGCCAAACGCAGGGCCTCGACAAAGCCGTCGCGCCTTTCGCAGGACCAGCCGGTGTTGGCGAACCCGCAGAAGCCAAAATTCGAATGACCGCGCTCCAAAAAGTGCTCCGCCCCCAGATGGCCGATCCCGGCATTGTCGGGGCGGACCTTCGGCACGCCGCGAAACAGCTCGCAGTCGTTCATATCCACCAAGGGGATGCCCAATTCGGCGCAGGTGGCGACGAGTTCGGGCGTCGTGTGTCGGCTGATGACCCCGCCCCATTTCTTGGTTCGCAGCCACTGGCGGTCGGTCTCGGCGCGGGCCTGATCGTCCAGAAACACGTTCCAACGGCTGTGCAGCCGCTCGTATTCGGCGATGCCCTTCAACATCGCCATGCATTCCTCGAAGCGGGTGAGGAAAACGAGGAGAACCTGCGGCTTCATTCCCGCCCAACTTCGGGGGAGATGGCGTCCGATGCAACACCGGGTCGAGCCGGGCGTGCTTTTCCGGGTTTACAGCGGAGGCGGCTTATGTTTGCTTTGCCGGTTTCCACCGAATCAATCGACCGTCCCGTCATGGCCACGCCTGCCCGAACCCCCCCGTCCAACCCTTCCGGTTCCGCCGTTCCGGCCGGCGCCAAGCCCGCTGATCCTTATGTCGACGAAGGGCTGCACGGGCTATGGCAGAAATACGGCCAGGCTGCGTTGGTGGCGGCCGGTATCGTGCTCCTCGTTTACGTGGGCAAGATTGGTTGGGATTACGTTGCCCAACAACGCGAAGAGAGCCTCGAAGCGGAGTTTGCCCAGGTCAAGACGCCGAGCCAGCTGCGGGAGTTCGTGGCGGCGCATCCGAACCATGAATTGGCTGGGGTGGCGAGTTTGGAGATCGGCGACAAGGAGTACGTGGCCGGTCGCATCGCAAGCGCCCTGGCGGCGTATGCCGATGCGGCCCGGTCGCTCAAAGGCAAGCCGCTCGAAAATCGGGCGCAATTGGGCTTGGCCATGACCCAGATCGAGGCCGGACAGACCGCCGCAGGCCAGGATGTCCTGCGCAAGATTCTAAACGATTCCACCCAGTTGACGGTGGTGCGGGTCGCGGCCGGGGCCCAGTTGGCCAGCGTGGCCGTGGCCGCCGGTCAGGCCGATGAGGCCCGCGAGTTGGTCCGCCAACTGATGCAAATCGACCCGAACAGCTCGTTGACCCAGCGCGCCTATGGGCTCACGGCCGATTTGCCGGGTGGAACGGGCATTGCATTCAAATCCGCGGCCAAATAGCGCGCGCCGCGCAGGCCGGGCTTGCACTTGGACCGGGCGATTGCTGTTGGTGAAGGCTGTCGTTGACCTCCCCCTATGATGAAGACGCCGGCCTACGTCCTGGAGTTTGAGAAACCGCTGCGTGAGCTGGCCCGGCAGCTGGATGAGATTCGCCAGCAATCGATCGAGACCAATGTGGATCTGTCCAAGGAGATTCTCGCCATCGAGGGTCGGCTCGAGGCCGCGCAGCGCGACATTTACTCCAATCTGAATTCCTGGCAGCGCGTCCAGATCGCTCGCCATCCCAAGCGTCCCTACGCCCTGGACTACATCCAGGCCCTCTGCGTGGATTTCCAGGAGCTGCACGGCGACCGGCAATTCAACGACGACCGGGCCTTGATCGGCGGCCCGGCCTTCTTTGGCGATGCGTCGGTCATGGTGATCGCCCAGCAGAAGGGTCGGGACACCAAGGAACGGACCACGCGCAATTTCGGCATGGCCCATCCCGAGGGTTATCGCAAGGCATTGCGGCTCATGAAAATGGCCGAGCGCTTGTCGATGCCGGTCATCACCTTCATCGATACGCCGGGTGCGTTTCCGGGCGTGGAGTCGGAGGAGCGGCACGTGTCGGAGGCGATCGCCGTAAATTTGCGGGAAATGGCGATCCTGCGGGTGCCGACGGTTTCCGTGGTGGTGGGCGAGGGCGGGTCCGGCGGGGCGCTCGGCATCGGGGTCACCGATCGCGTGCTCGTCCTCGAGAACGCGTATTATTCGGTGATCTCGCCCGAAGGTTGCGCGGCGATTTTGTGGAAAGACCGCGAGGCGGCGCCCAAGGCGGCCGATGCGATGAAGCTGAATGCGCCCCACCTATTGACGCTCGGCGTGGCCGACGAAGTGATTGCGGAGCCGCCGGGGGGCGCCCATCACGACGAGGCCCTCACGACCGCCAACGTGCAGTCCGCGTTGGCCCGCCATTTGGGCGAACTCCGGGCGCTTTCGATCGAGCAGATGCTCGAGGCCCGCTACGCGCGGTACCGGCGGCTGGGCGTCTACGAGGAAAACGGCGTGGTCAAGAGCTAGGCCGCACGGCCTTCCAGACCGCCAGACATGCCTTCAGCAGTTCGGGCAGCTGGGCGAGCGGCACCATGTTCGGCCCGTCGCTGATCGCCTGGTCCGGGTCGGGATGCGTCTCAATGAACAGCCCGTCGGCGCCGGCCGCGAGGGCGGCTTTGGCCAAGGGCGCGACGAATTCCCGCTGACCGCCGCTGCGGCCGCCGCCGGCCCCGGGCAGTTGCACGCTGTGGGTGGCGTCAAAAATCGTGGGATAGCCGTGCGCGCGCAGGATGGGGAAAGCCCGCATATCCACGACGAGATTCTGGTAGCCGAAGGTGGTGCCGCGCTCGGTCTGCCAGATTTCGCGGGCGCCGCCCTGGCGCAACTTTGCGGTGACATGGGCCATCTCCGGCGGCGAAAGGAACTGGCCTTTCTTGACGTTGACCGTCCGGCCGGAGGCCGCCGCGGCCAGGAGCAGGTCGGTTTGGCGGCAAAGAAAGGCCGGGATCTGGACGACGTCGCAGACCTGGGCGACCGGGTCGACCTGCGCCGACTCGTGTATGTCGGTCAGCACGGGCAGTGCATAGTCGCGGCGGACGAGCTCGAGCAGGCGCAGGCCGGCCTCGAGGCCGGTGCCCCGATCCGAGCCGACCGACGTCCGGTTGGCCTTGTCGAACGAGCCTTTGAATACGACGAGCAATTCGGGATGCACCCGGGCCAATTCGACCAGGCGGGCGGCGACGGCGCGGCACACCGCCTCGGATTCGAGCGAACAGGGTCCGGCGATCAGGAGGAGCCGGCCGGGCGCGTAGATCATTTGGAGGCGGACGGGCGACTGTGGC
>CAZWMF010000180.1:0-3520 GCA_964634535.1 uncultured Opitutaceae bacterium
GTGATTTGGGAGCATGCAGCCGCCACCGGTGCGGTGATTGTCTCCAAAGATGAAGACTTTGCCCGACTCACGCTGGTGCGGGCGGAGCCTGTGGGGGTGGTGTGGTTGCGTTTTGGCAACTGTCGTACGGCAGAATTGCGCGCAAGCATGGCGCGCGCATGGCCGGAGATTTCAAGGCAACTCGATTCCGGCGCCCAGCTGATCGAGGTCCATTGACGGCCGTAGAGCGTCCGGAAGGAGGCTCCTTTGCAGGCAGGAGACGCCGGTCAGCAACCGGCTATCCGAATGATTTGGCTCACCGGCGCGGCTCGGCCAGGCCGCCGTTCCAATTCAATTTGGCGCGCATGACCGCGAAATGCTCGTAGCCGGGCCGCTGCACGAGGGCCAGACGGGTTTGGGCGGCGGAGATGCTGACGGCCTGGCTGGCATCGGCGGTCAAATTGCGCTGGCCATCCATCGACACGAGGACCGGCGCCTCGCGCGAGCGGTTGCGCACGCGAAGCTTGACGCCGTCCCGGAAGATGATCGAGCGATTGCTCAACGTGTGCGGGCAGATCGGCGTCAGGGCGACGACCCCGGCCGAAGGGTGGATGATGGGCCCGCCGGCGGATAGATTGTAGGCGGTCGAGCCGGTCGGGGTGGAAAAAATCAAACCGTCGCAGACGTATTCGGTGACCAGTTCGTCGTCGGCGAACACTTCCAGCCGCACGAGCCGCGAACTCTGCGACTTGATGAGCACGTCGTTGAGCGCCAGGACGCGCGGGCCCGACGCGGCCGAGGCTTCGAGCATCGTGCGCGAGTCGATGCGGAAGCCGCCTCCCATGATCGACGGAAAACACTCTCGGGCCTCGTCGGCCGAGAAGGTGGTGAGAAACCCCAGGGTCCCGCAGTTGACGCCGATGATGGGCACGCCGGCCAGGGCAGCCGCCCGGGCCGCGCCGAGCAGCGTGCCGTCGCCGCCGATCACACAGCAGGCGTCCGCGCCGCGCAGGAAGCGGGCGGCGATCGGAAAGCGGCGGGTGATCCGCGTGGCCACGCCCGCCGCGCGGGCGCGGGCCACCAGATCGCGCGCCAGCGCGGTCACTCCGGTTTTGCCCTCGTTTACGACAAAGGCGACCTGGCGAAGGGGAGGCATGGCTTCGCCTATATGGGCGAACCCGGCGCTTTTCTCAAGCCCAGGAGAAATTCCCGGTTGCCGTCGGCGCCGGTGATCGGCGAGTCGATCGTGCCGAGGAGGTCCGCCCCGGGCAGCTGGGCCAGGGCAAAATCCCGGACGGCGGCGAGCGCGGCCTGCTGGACCGCGGGGTCGCGGATGACGCCCCGGCCCTTGTCCGCTTCGGCCTTGCCGGCCTCGAATTGGGGCTTGACCAGGGCGACCAGGACGCCGCCCGCCTGCACGCGGGGCCAGGCGGCCGGGAGCACGCTGCGCAGCGATATGAACGACAAATCGAGCACCACCACCTCATAGGTCGGGCGGGGCAGGGCGATCCGCTCGAGGTCCCGGGCATTCACCTTCTCAAAATTGGTGACGCGCGGATCGGCGAGCAACCGGCCGTGCAGTTGGGCGCGACCGACGTCGACGCAGGTGGCCGCCGCGGCGCCGGCCTGCAGAAGACAATCGGTAAAGCCGCCGGTCGAGGCGCCCAGGTCGAGAATGTGGGCGCCGCGCACGTCCAGGTTGAATGCGCTCAACGCCGCGGCGAGCTTTTCTCCGCCGCGGCCGACGTAGCGCGGCGGCTCCGTCACCTGAATGTCCGCCGTGCGGTCCACGGCCTTGCCCGGTTTGTCGAGCCGGGCGGTGCCTTGGCGGACGCGTCCGGCCATGATCAGGGCCTTGGCCTGGGCCCGGCTCTCGGCCAGGCCGCGCTCCACCAGCAATTCGTCGAGGCGGACCTTCACCCCAAGGTCTCGGCGAAAGCGCGAAAGTCGGCGAAGACCGGCACGTGGCCGGCTGCGACCTCCGGAATGTCCGCGGGATCGACCCGGCCGGTGCGAACGGCCGCGGCGCGAATTCCCGCGGCGGCCGCCGCGGCGATGTCCGCCGATGAGTCGCCGACCATCCAGCAGGCCGCGGGATCCAAGCCATACTTGTCGATCGATTCCCGGATGAACCGCGGCGACGGCTTGCGGTAGACCACCGGATCGCCCGGGGCCTCGGGCGCCATGCAGGTATCGGTAAAAAGCGGTGCCGGCAGTCCGATCATCGCCTCCATCCGCTCATTGACCCGCCGGGCGTCGTCGGGGGTGAAGAAGCCCCGGCCGATGCCGGATTGGTTCGTGAAGAGGAACAGGCGGTAGCCGAGCGAACGGGCCCGCGCGAGCCCCTCCGGCGCGCCGGGAATCAGCTCCACCCCCGCCGGGTCCGCCAGATAAACCTTGTCCACTATCAGCGTGCCGTCGCGGTCGAGAAACAGGCCCTTGCCATCACCCATCGATCGCATGTTTCAACAGTTCGGCCGGCGTGACCGTGGCGGTGCCCACCTTGCCGACGACGACGCCGGCGGCCGCGTTGGCCAAATGCGCCGCCGCTTCGAGATCGGCGCCCGCCACCAGAGCAAGCGTCAGGGCGGCAATCACGGTGTCGCCCGCGCCCGAAACGTCGAACACCTGGCGGGCGGCCGTGGGTATCTGGGTCATGGCCTTGCCGCTCCGGCTGATCAGCATGCCGTCCGCGCCCAGGGTGATGATCAGGTTGCGGGGTCGGTGGCGCCGCCAGATCACCCGGCACAGCGCCTCGAAATCCACCGGTTCGCCGGCGCGCGCCGGCAGACCGGCCAGCTCGATGGCTTCGCGCAGGTTCGGGGTGATCAGATCCAGGTCGAGGAAATGGTTGCCGCTCGACGGCTTCGGATCGAGGGCCACGAGGCGGCGGTGGCGGCGGGCGACTTTGACGATCCGGCGGATGATCGCCGTCGAGAGGACGCCCTTGGCATAGTCCGAGAGGATCACGCCCTCGCTCGCGGCCACTTTCTCATCGAGGAGGCGCAAACGCGCGGGCTGCGTGAGGAGTTTTCGGTATTCCGCCGGACTATCCTCGTGGTCGAGCCGGCAGAGTTGCTGATTGCGGACGATGATCCGCGACTTCGTGATGGTGCAGGGGCCGTCCAGCACCAGCCGTTCATCGAATTGGATGCCCTTGGCTTGCAGTCGGCTGCGCAGCTTTTCGCCGTTGGCGTCCGACCCGATCGCCCCGACGACCTCGACCGTGCCGCCGAGGGCGGCGATATTGTTGGCCACGTTTCCGGCCCCGCCGACCGTGTCGAATTCGCCGGACACTTGGATCACCGGCACCGGAGCCTCGGGAGAAATCCGGGTCGCGTCGCCCTGGAAATAGTGGTCCATCATGACGTCGCCGACCACGAGGATGCGGCGGCCGGCCATCCGCCGGAGGAGGGTGGGCAGATTCATGCTCCCGT
The DNA here is from genome assembly GCA_964634535.1 of uncultured Opitutaceae bacterium. Classification (GTDB taxonomy): domain Bacteria; phylum Verrucomicrobiota; class Verrucomicrobiia; order Opitutales; family Opitutaceae; genus Palsa-1447. The sequence continues at coordinate 3,417 of CAZWMF010000180.1, forward strand.
GCGCAGTTCCCATTCGTACGGGTATTCCGATAGCCGGCGCGGCGCTCCGCTCGTCACCTGGACCACGTCCTCGATGCGGCAGCCGCCGAGGCCGGGATAGTAGA
>CAZWMF010000180.1:3530-7751 GCA_964634535.1 uncultured Opitutaceae bacterium
TAGAGGCCCGGTTCGACCGTGATGACGGCTCCGGCTCGCAGCCGATATTCCGCATTGGCGTTCACCCGGGGCGGTTCGTGCACGGCCAGGCCGAGCCCGTGCCCGGTGCCGTGAAAGAAACCTACCGAACCCCGGGCGGTGTGTCGGGTGACGTAGCCTTGCTCGGCGAAATATTGGCTGATCGCGCCATGCACCTCGCGACCGTCGACGCCGGCGCGCATCTTGCCGAGCGCGATGCGCTGGCCCTCCTGGACGGTCGCGACCAGCCGGCGTTGCGCCTCGCTCGCTCGTCCCCTCAGAAACGTCCGGGTCATGTCGCCAAAATAGCCGGTTCGCGAAACCCGGGGAAAGACGTCCACGATGATGAGTTCGCCCGCGCGCAGCGGGCCGCTGCCCTGATCGTGCGGGTCGCAGGCCTGGTTGCCGCCGGCCGCGATGGTGTTGAGCGAAACCGCGCCCCCTTCGAGGCAGGCGATCTCGATTGCGGTTTTCAGCGTCTCGCTGGTCAGAATTCGTCCGCGGTAATGCAGCCGCCCCGCGCGAATGCGGCTTGCCCGCAGGACCCGTTCGGCCGCGCCGATCCCGAGCGCGCTGCAGCGATTGCCGGCGCGAATGGCCGCCGCCTCGGCCGGCGTCTTGATCTCGCGTTCGGGGAAAAGCGGTCCTTCGGTCGGTTCGACCTTGAGTCCGAGTCGGCGCAGGTGGCCGAACAGCCCGGCGGGAAAATCGTCGGGCACCTGGAACGCGGTCTGCCCGTAATGACGGGCCAGGGTGACAATCACTTCGGCCGGGCCGACCGAGCGTCGGGGATGGGCCGACTGCGCGCGCTTCACCCAGGTCTCGAGCGGCAGGACCGCGTCGAAACCCGACGCGCGCTTGACGCGACCGTATTCGAGGGCGCTGACCACGGCGTATTTGCGGCCGCGGACGCGAAAGGCGATGAACGCGTCCGGCACGCTCACTCGGCCAAAATAGAGTTGGTCGGAGCTGCGCTCGGTATCAGCGTAGAGCAGGACAGGCGGAGCGGAAGGCATGCGCAAAATGGGATTCTGGAAAGATTGGTGTCGCCGGGCGACATCAATTTTTCCACGCTGCGCGTTCCGTGAAAACGTCCTTCTACCGGCCCGATTTCCGCGCCCTATCGCGGAAGCCACACCGGCCATGAACCCGGTGACTTTCCGCGACGGCCGCCGCGCGATCCTGCTGCTGGTGTCGCTCGCGCTGGCGGCGTGCGCGAAGCATGTGCAGGGCCAGGCGGGCGATGTCCCGCTTTCGCCGCCGCTGGCGGCCGGCGCGAACCCGGCGCCCGTCCGCTACACCTACGAGGTCGTCCATGCGTGGCCCCACGATCCCGAGGCCTTTACCCAGGGGCTCGTGTTTCGCGACGGGGAACTGTTGGAGAGCACCGGGCTCTACGGCCAGTCGACCCTGCGGGACGTGGACCTTCAATCCGGCCGCGTCTTAAAGAGCGTGGCGGTTCCGTCGGAATATTTCGGCGAGGGCCTCGCCGTCATCGGGGCGCGGGCTTTCCAGCTGACCTGGCAGAACCAGAAAGGCTTCATCTACGACGCGGCCACCTTTGAACCGGAGGGCGAGTTCACCTACGACGGCGAAGGCTGGGGACTCGCGACGGATGGCCGCTCGCTCATTCTCAGCGACGGCACGAGCCGCCTCCGCTTTCTCGATCCGGCGAACTTCCGGGTCGTGCGCGCGATCACCGTGACCGCCGCCGGCCAGCCGGTCGTGCGACTCAACGAACTCGAGTGGGTCAAGGGCGAAATATTCGCCAACGTGTGGCAGACCGACCAGGTCGTGCGCATCGATCCGGCGACCGGCGTGGTGCGGGGGATCATCGATTTTTCCGGGCTCCTGCCCATGATCGAACGGCGCCCCGACACCGACGTGCTGAACGGCATCGCCTACGACCCGGCGCTCGACGAACTCTTCGTCACCGGCAAGAAGTGGCCGAAGCTCTACGAGGTGCGTCTCATCCCGCAACCGCCGCGCTAGCCCCCGACCCCCGATGACCGCTCGGGCGGATTTGGCCGGCTAGCCCTTCGGGATCTGGTTGTCGGTCTTGAGGACGAGGACGGGCGTTTTGGTTTTCACCCAGACTTCCGTCTCCTTGTAGAACTTGGCCGGTATGTTCTCGAGCGCTTCGCCCACCGTCTGGGCGGGGTGGAGGCGGCCCTTGCGGCTGGCGTTGTAGTCGTAGACGCTGCGGTGGATGCGCTCCTCGGTCGTGGCCGGGCTTTCGCTCTCCGGAATCTGGATCACCCAGCCGGCAAAATCGTGCTTGGGCCAGCGGCCGTCCGGGTCGCTGACCAGGATCACAAACTGCTTCTTGACCGCCGGCGGCTTGTCGTCTTCGCCCGGATCCGGCTGGACCGCCAGGTTCATCTCCTCGATCACGCGCCGGAGGAGGGCGGGCTCGATGCGGTTCTTCTTCAGGATTTCCGCCACCGTATTAACGTCGATCTTTGGCATAAACGCTCAGACTGATTTGTCCGACCGTTTAAGGTCAATGCCCCCGTTAACCAATGCGCCGCGCGCGAGCCGTGCCGCAGGATAAAGGAAACCTACCCTGCAGGGGCAAGCGGCGCAATGCCCGGACAATCCTCAAGCCGGCCCGCAGTGATCCGCGCAGTGGAGCGGACGGCGCAGTCGGGCCCGGAGAGGATTGATGAGCGCCGCAACGCCCCTGCAGGGTAGGTTTCCTTTATCCTGCGGCACTCCCCCAAGCCCGTGCGGGCGAAATCATTGAAGACCCTTGAGTCTGTCCGGGCGCAGTTTGAAACGAATACCCCTGTCCGGGGCGTAGCGTAGCTCATTGGCCGCCTCTGGGCCCGACTGCGCCGTCTGTCTTACTGCGTGGAGAACTCGGGACGGTATGGGGGTTGTCTGGGCCTTGCGCAGCGTGCCCCGGACAGGGGTATTCGTTTCAAACTGCGCCCGGCTCCTTGGGTATGATGAGATCAAACGGCGCCAGCAGGACGTGCACGTGCTGGCCGAACTCGTCGACGCCATGAAAGGCCCCCGCGGCCCGAGCGTCACACCCCGTCACATGGTAGCTGTTGTACGAAAATCGCTCCCCCGGCCCCAACCGCGGCGTCTCGCCCACGATCTTGTCGCCCTCGACCACCAGCCGCGAACCGTCCTGGTGCTCGATCACCCACTTGCGGCCGAGCAAGGTCACCATCCGGTCCGCCGCGTTCTCGATCGTGATGAAATAGACGAAGACATGCGGCTTGTCCGCCGGCAGGCTCGCACCGCCATGATGGTAGCAGAGTTTGTCCAGGCGGGCCGATAGACCCGGGAGCAAATGGGATTCGCTGGTCACCCCCACAAGGAATGCGTTTTCCTCCGGAGGGAAAGCGATAAAAATCACCATTTGACCCCTCGCCGCCTTTTGCGCTTGGCTCAGTCATGGCAAAATACGCCCTCCTGTCCGTCAGCGAGAAACGCGGCATCGTCGAGTTCGCGACGGCGCTCAGCCGGCGGCACGGCTACACGCTCCTGTCGACCGGCGGCACCGCCAAGCTCCTCGCCGAAGCCGGTTTGCCGGTCACCGAGGTGAGCCGGCACACCGGCTTTCCCGAGATCATGGAAGGACGGGTGAAGACCCTGCACCCGAAGGTGCACGGCGGGCTCCTGTGCCGGCGCGATTCCCCCGGCCACCGCGCCGAGGCGGCGGCCAACGGCATCGAGCTGATCGACCTGGTGGCGGTGAACCTGTATCCATTTGAGCAGACCGTCGCCCGCCCCGGCGTGTCGCGCGAGGAGGCGATCGAGAACATCGACATCGGCGGCCCGTCGATGCTGCGCAGCGCGGCCAAAAATCACGAGAGCGTCGTGGTGGTGTGCGATCCCGACGATTACGCGGCGGTGCTCGCGGCCTTCGACGGCTCGCCCGAGGCGGCCGCCGCGCTGCGCCGGCGCCTGGCGCTCAAGGTGTTTCAGCGCACGAGCGCCTACGATGCGGCGATCGCCCGCTATCTCGAAGCGTCCGAGCAGCCCGACCTGGACGCGGTCGCCGGCTTCCCCCAGCGGCTGACTTTGTCGTGGAACAAGGTCCAGACCCTGCGCTACGGCGAGAACCCGCACCAGCGGGCGGCTCTCTATGGGACGTTTCGGGATCATTTCCGACAGCTCCAGGGCAAGGAACTCAGCTACAACAACCTCGTCGACATCACGGCCTGCACGTACCTGATCGGCGAGTTT
>CAZWMF010000181.1:0-7709 GCA_964634535.1 uncultured Opitutaceae bacterium
TCGGTGCCGGTGTAGCCCTCGGGGTGGCCGATGTGCAGGCCGGTGCCCGAGGGATAGGGGAACATGTCGAGCACATAGTACTTCGGCCGGGGCGAGGCGTCGTCGGCCCGGAACGACCGATTTTGCTCCCAGAAAGATTGCCAGTGGCGTTCGATTTCCTGAAAATCGTAGTCTTTGCACTTGGTAGACATCGCGTGAAATTGCTCATCGTGAAGCTTTCGCAACTGCGGTCAATCATGGCCGTCGCCCTGCTCGTCGGATCGGCCGGCGGCGGACGGGCGGCTGCGGTCGGCCTCAACGCGGGCTTCAACCGGCTGTTGAACTCGGTGGCCCGGATCGATGTGCGCGAAACCACGATCGCCGACGGGGCCCGCCGGTTCGATGCGAGCATTGGCTCGGGTGTCATCCTCTCGGACGACGGGCTCGTCCTGACGAACGCCCACGTGGTGAGCCCGCGGGCCGTGGAAATCAGCGTCACCTTGTCGAGCCTCGAACGGGTGGCCGCCCGCCTGGTCGGCTGGGACCATTGGACGGACCTGGCGCTTCTGCGCCTGGATATGATCGATGTGCACCGCCGTCACTTGTCCTTCTCCCATGGAGAGTTCGGTAACAGCGACCGGCTGTATCCGGGCGAGACGGTGTTCGCCGTGGGCACGCCCTTCGGGCTCAACCGCACGGTGACTCGGGGGATCATTTCGAACACCAACCGCTATTTTGAGGACGAGCACGGCGTCGACGGATACGAGACCGGCAGCTTCAACACCTGGCTGCAGACCGACGCCGCCATCAATCCGGGCAATTCCGGCGGCCCGCTCGTGACCGAGGACGGACGGATCGTCGGCATCACCTCGCGGGCCTATCTCGGGGCCAACAATCTGGGCTTTGCCATCCCGGCCAACACAGCGCGCGCGGTGGTCGCCACCCTGGTGCAGAAAGGCGCCATCGTCCGCAGCTATATCGGCCTCGTGCCCCAGGCGATCCAGGACCTGGAAAGTTTCTACGACTTGGCGGTCAACACCGGGCTCCTGGTCAAGTCGGTCGATCCGGGTTCGCCCGCGGCCCGCGCCGGCCTCCAGGTGGGCGACGTCGTCATCGCGATCGACGGCCAGCCGGTCGATGGGCGCTTTCCCGAGCAATTGCCGCCGATTCAGAACGCGATCGCCGCCCGGCCGGTCGGTTCGCCGATCGCCTTGACCGTAAAGACCGCCGCCCAGGTGCGCACGGTGACCGTGGTCACCGAGCGGCTGGAGAGCAGCGTGGGCGAGGCCGGGCTTCTCGACAGCTGGGGCTTGAGCGTGCGCCAATTGTCGCGGGCCGAGGCCCGCGAACGCCAGCTCGCCGACGTCCACGGGGTGATCGTCCTCGGGGTGCAGCCGGGCTATCCGGCCGACGTGGCCGGCGTCCAGGCCGATGATATCCTCACCCGGATCAACCGGGTGCCGATCGCCTCGCTCGAGATGATCGAGGCGGCCGAGGTGACCTACCGGCGACGGCCGACGCCGACGCTCGTCGAGGCCCAGCGCGATCGCGAGACGGTCTTGTGCATTTTGAAGCCATGAAGCGGGGCTGGTTTTTTGCCCTGGTATTGGTGGCAAGCTTGGCGCGCGGCGCGGACCGGCCCGCCCTCTGGGCCGAGCGGGTCAAAAGCGTCGTCGCGGTCGACTACTTTACGCAGACCGAGGCCGAGCGGCGCCAGACGACGGCCTATGGCGTCGCCATCGACCGGGACGGGACCATCATCCTGCCCTCGGGCGCGATCGATCCGCGGGTCGCGCTCGCCCAGCTCAAGGATTTTCGCGTGTATTTGCCGGGCGAATCCACCGGCCATTCCTGCCGGTACCTGGGCCAGGATGCGTTCACGGGCTGGCATTTCCTGCGGGTCGATCCAACGCTCGCCGCCCGGCTGGTGCCGATCACGGCCTGGGCCAGGCCCGGGCGCGGCGGCCCCCGGTTGGGCGAAGGGGTGTGGGGGATCGCATTGCGGACGAAGGAGGAGGATTTCGTGCCCTATCTCCTGATGAGCGACGTGGCGCTCGTGCAAAACCTGCCCCAGGCGACGGCCATCGCCCAGCACGAGGTGGCCGGCCCCGGCCTGCCGGTGTTCGACGAGGACGGGGCGTTTTTGGGCCTGGCGGTCAGTTCGTTCGGCCAGACCTACCTGCAGTTTTCCCATGTCGACCGCGACGGCACGCCGATCATGCTCATCGACCTGGAGGAGAGCAGCGCCTTCCTCTTGCCGGAGGAGGTGCTGCCCTATCTGGGGCGGGTGCCGGCCAACCCCACCGGCCGCCCGGTGGCCTGGCTCGGCGCGGCCGGTTTTCAGGCGATGGACCGCGACGTCGCCGAGTACCTGAAAATCCCGGGCCAGTCCGCGGTGGTGGCCAGCGAAGTGCTGGAGAATAGCCCGGCGATGAAGGCGGGAATGAAGGACCATGACATCATTGTGGCGCTCGACGGAAAGGTGCTCCCGCGCTTCCGGCCCGACCGGATCGCGGTCGATTACCTCGAGCGCGAAATCGAGCGCCGGCGGCCGGGCGAGGCCCTGGCGATCACCGTGCTGCGCGGGGCCGACCGGGTGGAATTGCGGGCGGTGCTGGGCGAGGAGCCGAAACTCGCGCGCGAGGCGGCCAAGCGGTATTTCGAGGGGATCGGCTTCACCGTGCGGGAGTTTGTCTATGGCGACGCGGTGGCCCGACGGCTCAAGCAGGCGCAGGCGACCGGCGTCATCGTGACCTTCGTGAAGCCGAACAGCCCGGCCGCGCTGGCCGGACTGGAGGCCGACGACTGGATCAAGGAAATCGACGGCCAGCCGGTGCGCACGTTCCTCGACGCCGAACTGCGGCTGGCCACGATCGCCGCCGACGCCCGCCGCGACGAGTGCGTCGTCCTCGTGGGCCGCGGGTCGGACACGGCCATCCTCCGCATCAAGCTGCGGTAGAGCCCCACCGGATTATGTTCACGGGAATCGTGGAAGAAACGGGCCGCGTCCGCGGGTTTGCCGCCCAGGAAACCGGGTGGAGCCTGCTCGTCGATGCGCGGCAAGTGCTCGTCGGCACGCGACCGGGCGACAGTATCGCGGTCAACGGCTGCTGCCTGACGGCGGTCGAGGTCGGCGAGTCGGCGGTGCGTTTCGACGTGCTCGAAGAGACCCGCCGCCTGACCAATTTTGCGGCGCTCGGGGCCGGCGCGGGCGTCAATCTGGAGCGGAGCCTGGCCTTCAATGGCCGGATCGGCGGCCACTTCGTGACCGGCCACATCGACGGGCTCGGCCGGATCGAGGTGTTCGAAGCGCGGGGGGCCGACCATTACCTGCGCGTCGCCGCCCCGCTCGGCAGCGCGCGCTACCTCCTGCACAAGGGCAGCGTCGCCGTGGACGGGATTTCGCTCACGATCGCCGAGGTGGCCGGGGACAGCTTTGCCGTTTGGCTGATTCCGACCACGCTCCAGGTGACCTGCCTGGGCGAACGTCGGGTCGGCGATGCGGTCAATTTGGAATTCGACTTGCTGGGGAAATTTGTCGAAAAATTCGTCTCAATTCCTTCCCGCTGATTTCCAACACGATGCGCACAGCGCTTACCATCCTGACCGATGAGTTGCGCCGCCTGAAGGCTTCCGGGGTCACCACGGTGACCGTTTCGGAAGAAAGTATGGCGGGGCTGCGCCGTGCGGTGTCCCGCCGTAGCCCGATTGCTTCCGCTAGCCGGTCTATCGCGGATGCCAGCGGCGACACGCTCACCGGCCAGCCCCGCGAGGCGAAGGCGGACCGGGCCACGACCGCCTCCGGGTCCAGCACGGAAACTTCGGCGCATCGGGGCGAGCCGTCGCCCGAGAATCGCCGTTCCTTGGACTCGCCGGCCAAGCCGGTCGACCGCAAGCCCGCCGTCCCGGCCGAGGAATTTCCGCCGCCGCCCGTGCCGGCACTCCCGAGCGGCGCGACCAAAGCCGAGCGCTGGGCCGCCTTGAAGGCGCAGGTCCTGGCCGACCCGGTGTGCCGCGCGCATGTCCGGCCCGGCAAACAGGTCGTCCTGGGCGTCGGCCACCTGGACGCGCAGATCATGTTCGTCGGCGAAGCGCCGGGGGCCGACGAGGAAATCCAGGGCGAACCCTTCGTCGGTCCGGCCGGCCAGCTCCTCAACAAGATGATTCTCGCGATGGGTCTCAAGCGCGAGGCCGTGTACATCGGCAACATCATGAACTGGCGGCCGCAAATGCCGGTCGACGGCGACGGCGTGCAATACGGCAATCGGCCGCCCACGCCGGCGGAGGTGGCCTATTGCCTGCCGTACCTGGAGGCCCAGATCGACATCGTCGAGCCGGCGCTCGTGGTGGCCCTGGGCGTGTCGGCCGCGCAGGGCCTGCTCGGGCCGGGCACCTTCAAGGCCTTGGGCGAAATCCGCGGCCGGTGGCGCGAGCGGGCGGGCCGCCCGCTGATGGTGACCTACCATCCGAGCTATATTCTGCGCAGCCCGACCAACCGCACGAAGCGGTTGATTTGGGAGGATCTGCTCCTCGTCATGGCCAAGGCCGGCCTGCCGATATCGGAAAAGCAGCAGAACTTTTTTTTGGATAAATGAGACTGCACCTCGCCATCCTGATGGTCTGCGCCGCGGCTGCCGCGGGCGTGGCCGAAGAGCCGAAATTCGATTTCGACGCCCTGGGCGCCAAAGCCCGGGCGCTCGCCCGGCAGCCCTATGTGCCCCAGCCGGACCACGTGCCCACCTGGCTAAAGAAGCTCGACTACGATCACTACCGCGACATCCGCTTCGATCCGCCGATGTCCTGGTGGAACCACGACCCGGTGCCGTTCAAGCTGCAGTTTTTCCACCCGGGCGGCTACTTCACGCACACCGTGCAGCTGAACGAACTCGACGACGGGGTCGTGCATCCGATTCCCTTTCTCAGCAAGTATTTTGACTACGGCCGGCTCAATCCGAACATTCCGCCGGTGCCGCGGGACCTGGGCTACGCGGGCTTCCGGATCCACTATTCGCTGAACGTTCCGGGCGACGAATTGGGCGTGTTCCAGGGCGCGAGCTATTTTCGGTTCCTCTGCCGGGGCTCGGCCTACGGGCTGTCGGCACGGGGTTTGGCGATCGATGTCGCCGGATCCGGACCCGAGGAGTTTCCCAACTTCGACCGGTTCTGGATCCAGCGGCCGGCCGGGCCCAACGCCACCGAGTGCGTAGTGTACGCCCTGCTCGACAGCCCGAGCGTGGCCGGCGCCTACCGGTTTCGCATCGTGCCGGGCGACCAGACGGTCATGCACGTGCGGGCGCGGCTGTATTTCCGGAAGAACCCCGACGTGCCCGGCTTCGCGCCGCTCACCAGCATGTTCTGGCACGGCAAGACCACCAATTTCGAGACCCACGACCTCCGGCCGGAGGTGCACGACTCGGACGGCCTGATGCTGCACACCGGGGCCGGCGAATGGCTCTGGCGGCCGCTGACCAATTACCGCACGACCCGGACCATGGTGTTCATGGACGAGAATCCGCGCGGCTATGGCCTCATGCAGCGCGAGCGCCGGTTCGCGGCCTACGACGACCTGGAGGCGCAGTACCAGGCGCGGCCGAGCGCCTGGGTCGAGCCGGTCAATCGGTGGGGCCCGGGCGAGGTCCGCCTGGTGGTGCTCGACGCCACCGGGGAGGAGGAGGACAACGTGGTCGCATTCTGGAAGCCCTTGTCCCTGCCGCCGGTGGGCATTCCGGTCGACCTCGAATACAACCTGACCTGGGCGCTCAACCAGATCGAGCCGCCGATCGGCCACTGCGTGGAGACCCGCCAGGGCTGGGGGGGGGTGCGGGCCAATCGCAACGAGGAGGCCTTCATCGTCGACTTCGACGGCAGCGCGCTGCAGAAGCTCGGGCCCGACGCCAAGATCGTCCCGGTCGTCACGGTGGGCGATTCGGCCACCTTGGCCTACTCGTACGCCGAGAAGAATCGCTACACCGGCAGCTGGCGGGTGGGCTTCGGCATCCGCCCGGACGGCACCGACCGGCCGGTCGAATTGCGCTGCTACATCACCCAGGGCTCCGCCGTCATGAGCGAGACCTGGAGCTACCTTTGGGTGCCCTGAGCCGGCCCGCATGGAACCGCCCGCCGCCACGGAGATGCCGGCCGCGTTTCGGCCGAGCACCGGGACGCCCGCCCAATGGAGCGCCGCCTTCGCGCGGGTGGAGGAATACCTGAGGGCCCACCGGGTGCACGACCGCCTGCACCAGATTCGGCTGATCAACCGGATCCTCAACCGCGCGGCCATCCGCCACGCGGCGGATCCATCGGTCGAGCCCACCGTTTTCGCGGCCGAGGAAATCGAGGCGGAGATGGACGCCTGGTTTCTCGCGGTCCTGGGCGAGCGCGAGGCCCCGCGGCACAGCATCGCGGTCGACGGGCGGGTCGCCCTCCTGCTCTCCGATGGCATCGAAAAGTGGCCCCAGACCGTGCTGGCCGCCGACGTCCCGGTCGAATTAATTCAGGCGATGCGCGACAGCTCGATGCGGGCCGGCCCCGACATGGCCGTGTCCAGCATGGTGCCGCGGCCGATTGAATTTGGCCCCATCCCCGACGCGGCCGGGGAAACCCTCGAGCGGATGGAGCGCTGGCCGATCCTGCGCGTCCTGATCCTCTGGCTCCTGTTTGCCGGGGCCCTGGTCACGCTCTTCCGGCTGACCCGGTAACATGCAGCATTTCGTCCACCCGCAGATGGATCAGCGGCGGCTGCACCGGCGCCGCTTCCTGTTCTTTTCGAGCGTCTTTTTCTTTACGAGCGTCGCCACCTGGATTTCCGCCGACCTGTTGTGGCGCGACGGCATCACCAAGCTCGAAGTGGTCCTGCTGCTTCTCTTCGCCGTCCTCTTCGCCCACGTGGCGGTCGGCTTCTGCACGGCCCTGGTCGGCTTCTACGTGCTCAACCGCGGCGGCGACAGCTGCCGGATCGACGCCACCATCGATCCGCAGAAGCCCGGGCCGCTCGCCCCGACCGCGATCATCGTGCCGGTCTTCAACGAGGACCCGAGCCGCGTGTTCGAGGGCGTGCGGGTGATCTTTCGGTCGCTCGAGAAGACCGGCTGCCTCGAGCACTTCGACATCTTCATCCTGAGCGATTCGAACCGGCCCAACCAATGGATCCAGGAGGAGGTCGCCTGGGTGGAGCTCTGCAAGCAGGTCGGCGGCTTCGAAAAGATCTTCTATCGGAAGCGCCGGCTGGCCATCAACAAGAAGGCCGGCAACGTCGCCGATTTTTTGCGGCGCTGGGGCAAGCGCTACCGATACATGGTCGTCCTCGACGCCGACTCGGTCATGTCCGGTTCGGCCCTGGTTCGCCTGGTGGCGCTCATGGAGAAGAACCCCTCGGCCGGCATCATCCAGACCGCCCCCCGACTGGTCTTCGGCGAGACCCTGTACGCGCGCCTGCTAACCTTCGCCAACCGGCTGTACAGCCCGATTTTTCTCGCCGGCATCAATTATTGGCAGCAGTTCGAGGGCAATTACTGGGGCCACAACGCCATCATCCGGATCCAGCCGTTCATGGATCACTGCGCCCTGCCGGAACTGCCCGGCACCGAGCCGTTCGGCGGCCGCATCCTCTCGCACGATTTCGTGGAGGCGGCGCTCATGCGCAGCGCCGGCTGGGGCGTGTGGCTGGCGCACGACGTCGAGGGCAGCTTCGAGGAGAGTCCGCCGACCCTGATCGACAGCGCCAAGCGCGA
>CAZWMF010000182.1:0-7702 GCA_964634535.1 uncultured Opitutaceae bacterium
TTCGTCGCGCACGGTGACGGCCCGGCCGGCCTCCCGGGCTCGGACTTCGCCGGCGATGTAGAGCCAAGCGTCGGGACGGGCCGAGGCGATCCGGTCGATCGGCGTGCGCGGCAATCGGAAGCGCAGGTCGTTATCCAACCATCCGGTCACGGCGAGGTCCGTTTGGCGCGGCACCCACAAATCCACGCTTTCCACCTGTCCGGTGGCGTCCCGATTGGTCACGAACACGCCGGTGGCCCGCACCCGCGCGTTCAGCAGGTTGGGCAACGCCTCATCGGGCTTGAGCAACACCCGCATGCTCATGAGGCGGCCGTCGGTGAGAATATCGAATTCCACGTGGTTGGCGTCGGGGGCGTTCTGCGTGCAGACGTAACCATCCACGCTCACCCAGTGGAGGTTCAATCGCTCCACCTGACCCTGAATGCCTTGCTCGGTACCAAGCGGCACGGGCAGCGTGGCGGCGCCGAGCACGCTCACCTTGACGTCCTTCCCGTCGATCCCCGCCTCCGGCACCATCGTGCCCTCGATCCGGGCATGTTGCCCGGCCTGGAGGGGCAGCGCCGGCCCGCGGGTCTGCACGAAGGCGCACGTGCCGTCCCAATCACCCCACAGGAGCTGCCAATACGGATCGTAATAATAGACGACCACGTCGAGCCGGACGGGCCGGCGGGTTCGCCCACCGTGGTCGTGCAGGTACCAAAGATCGCCGATGTTGGCGATGGATTGGCGGCCGTCGCCCGGTTCGGCGGACCGTCCGGGCGGACGCATCGCCGGACTTCCGATCAGGATGCCGAGCAGCACCCAGCGCGGCCAGGAGAGACTCGATCGATGAGCGCGGACTGGATGCCACCGGCACACGGATTGGGAGAGGGGGATAAGAGCGCCCGAATCGTTCATCCGGCCCGGACCGACCTCGACCCGGCGGATGACCTGTTCGGTCTGGCGGTGATGTTGCCGAAAACCCCCGCCATCACAAGCGCCGGCTTGACCGGCGGTCGAATTTGCGGCGGCCGCCCGGGAGCGGCCGGGCGGTTCGCCCGGCCCGGATGCGCCACGTCAAAGCGTCCGCCGGAATAGAAGGGTCGCGCAACCCATCGCCACCAGGGTGAAGCCCAGGAGAAATCCGATATCCGGCAGGACCGCCCACAATCCGGTATTCTTGAGGACAAGCTCCTTGAACCCGTGAACGGCGTAGCTGAACGGATCGACCCGGGAAATCACCCGCATCCATCCCGGGAAGGCCTTTGTCGGATACACCGCCCCGCTCGGAAAGAAAAGCAGGGTGTTCAGCATGCCGAATATCGCCCGGGGCAGCAGCGGATCGTTCACGCGCACCATGATCAGGAACATCATGCTGATGAGGGCGAGCGAGGTCACCACTACCAGCACGCTCATCCGGGCCAGCCGCAGCAGGTTCAAGGGATCGGGAATGCCCGCGATAATCGAACCCACGGTGACCAGCACCAATCCGGCCAGGACCGCCTTGATCGTGCCGGCGAGATTGAATCCGAGAATCAACTCCAGCTTGGTCACCGGCGTCACCAGGTATCCCTCGTGCAGCCCGCGGGCCTTGTCGTCGATGTAGATGATACCGCCGCCGATCATGCAGGAGACGAAGATCGCGAGCACGATCGAGCCCGGCAGCAGGTACTGAATATACGGAACGTACGGATAGATCTCCACGACGGCCAGGGACGGGGCCGCGGCGAGCCGTGCTCCGGACGGCACCGGTCGATAGGCGGCGAGCATCTGGTCGAGGGTGCCCTCCAGGGCCGACGAGGAAAACTGGTCGGTGTTGTCCTCGATCAGCGCGACCCGGGGCGAAGCCCCGGCCAGGACGTCGCGCGAGAAATCCGGCGGGAGGTTGAGCACGGCGTCGATCCGGCCGTCGCGCAAATCCGCCAGGGCCTGCGCGGGATCGCCGAACGCCACCGTGTCGAAGGTCTGGGCATTGGCCGAAACCGCCTGGCACATTTCCTTGATCTGCACGGCCGGCACGCCGTGATCCTGGTCGACGATGCCGACCCGCAGATGCTTGATCTTGCCGCCGAAGGCATAGCCCAGCACGACCAGCTGCACGATCGGCATGATGAGCGACATGGCCACGAGCACCGGACTGCGCCGAAACCGGCGCAGGTCGCGTTCGAGGATGGCCCAGATGCGAATCACGCTGGTCAGCCCCGCGCCATGAGGGTGGGCATCTGGAAGACGGACTTCTCCAGCGTGTCGCGCAGTTGGCGGCCGGTGTAGTGCACGAACACATCGTCCAAGGTCGTGCTCTGCACGGAAAGCGAACGCACGACGATGCCCGCCCGCGCCGCCGCCTCCATCACCGCGACCGTGCTGCGCGGGCCGTCGTCGGAGGCGATCCGCAGGACCGGGCCGTCGGCCTTGACCTCGGTCACTCCGCCCAGCCCGGCCACGGTCTTCGTCCAATCCGCCGGGATCTCCGAGAAACTGACCTCGAGCACGTTCTTGCCGGGCACCGCGGCCTTGAGCCGCAGCGGCGAATCGAGGGCCACGAGCTTGCCGCCATCGATGATCGCGATCCGGTCGCACAACCGGTCGGCCTCGTCCATGTAATGCGTGGTCAACAGAATCGTGAGGCTGCGTTCGCGCTTGAGCTTGGCCAGCATTTCCCAGACGGCCACGCGCGAGACCGGATCGAGCCCGGTGGTCGGCTCGTCCAGAAAAAACAGCTTGGGCTCGTGCACGAGGGCGCGGGCGATCTCCAGCCGTCGGCGCATGCCGCCCGAATACATCTTGAGCGGCTTGTCCGCCCAGGGCGTCAGATCGACCGCCGCCAGCAGTTCGGGAATGATCCGCCGGTAGCGCGCCCGCGGGATGCCGTACAGTTTGGCGAAAATGAGCAGGTTCTCCTCGGCCGAGAGATCCTGGTCCGACGTCAGGGCCTGCGGGATGACGCCGATCGAATGGCGCACCGCGTCCGCCTCCCGGGCAACGTCGAAACCGTTGACCAGGGCCGTGCCTTCGCTCGGCGGAAGCAGGGTGGTCAGCATCCGGATCAGGGTGGACTTGCCCGCCCCGTTCGGTCCCAGCAGTCCGAACACCTGCTCGGACTCGACGTCGAAGTTGAGATGATCGACCGCGCAAAATCCGCCGAAGCGCTTGGTCAGATTTCGCACGGCGATCGCGGACATGGACGGGTGGCTCAGCGGCCGCTCAGCGGGATCGTCACGAAGGCGGTCATGCCGACCGCCAGGGCCCGGTCGCGATTGTCGCAGCGCAGGCGCACCTCGAAGGTGCGGATGTCGCGCTTGCTTCGGCTGACATCGCGCTGCGTGGCGTAATCGGCGTCGACCGCACGCAGGATCACCGTGCCCGGGCGCTCGGCCCCGGAGGGCAGGCGCACGGTCAGCTGCTCGCCCAGCCGAATGCGTTCGATGTAGGTTTCCTCGACGTCCACGCGGACCCAGAGATCGTCCGGATCGATGAGCGTCACGATCGCCTGGCCGGGGTTGACCACTTCGCCCGGCCGGGCCGCCCGGACGTCCACCGTGCCCGCGATGGGCGCGCGAATGTCCGTGTAGCCCAAGCGCACCCGAGCCTTCTCCCGCTGGGCGGCGGCCGCGGCGGCCTGGTCGACCGCCCCCTGCAGGGCCGCCTCGCGCGCGAGGACTTGGGAGCCGTTGGCTTCGGCCACCCGGAGTGCCGCTTCGGCGGCCCGCGCCTGGTGCGCCGCGGAGTCGGCACGGGCGCGGGCGCCGTCCCAGTTCGTGCGGGCCAGGTCGAAATCGCGCTGGGAATTGGCGGCCTTGGCCAGGAGCTGTTGCTCGCGCTCGAATTCGAGCCGGGCGTTCTCCCGGTCCGCCACCGTCGCGGCGGCCTGGGCCCGCGCCGCCGAGAGATTGGACCGCGCCTGTTCGATCTGGTCGGCCGTGACCGCCCGCGCCAGGGCCAGGTCGGCTTGGGCTTCGCCGATCCCGGCCTCGGCCTGCCGGGCGGCACTCACATAATAGTCCAAATCGGCCGTGTATTCGGGCGGCTGGATGCGGCCCACCCGCTGACCGGCGACGACGCGATCGCCCTCCCTGACCCCGAGTTCCTGCAGGCGGCCCTGGATCTCGGAACTGACGATCACCTCGTCCGTCGTGACGATACCCGTCAACGTCAGGCGCCGGCGCGACGGCCAGAAGAGCACCGCGGCGGCGACCCCGGCGACGATGGCTCCGCCCAGCAGGAACCGGGTGCGGCGGGTGAGACTCATGGGTGGATCGAAGGGTTGGTGGACAGCGCAGCCGTCGCCTCGGCCACGTCGCGGACGATCTGCGTGCGGAGGGCCTCGATCGATTCAAATTTCATTTCGGGACGCAAGAAACGCTGCCACTCCACCCGGATCCAGTCGCCATCGGAATAGGGGCATTCGCCCAGCACGTGCGCCTCCAGGCGCGGTTCGGACGCGGCCGCTTCCACGGTGGGCCGCAGCCCGTAGTTGGCGACGGCCGGCCGGCCGGACCCGGCCGAGCCGAGCGCGGCCCCGACGCTTACCGCATAGACGCCGAAGCGCGGCCGCAGTTCGGGATCCCAATTCAAATTCAACGTCGGGAAACCAAGCGTGCGCCCCAACCGCTTGCCCGGCACGACCGGGCCACGCGCAAAATACCGGTAGCCCAGCAGCGCGTTGGCCCCGGCCACCTCGCCCGCCACCAGGAGGCTGCGAATGCGGGTGCTGTTCACCGGCTGGCCGTCGACATTGACGCCCGGTGCGCTGTACACCGTCACCCCGGCCGCGCGGCCGGTGGCGACGAGCAGGTCCACGTTGCCCTGGCCGCCCGCGCCGAAGCGAAAATTCTGGCCGACGTACACCGCCGCCAGGCCGGGCAGCCGTTCGCGCAGCCAGGCCAGGAAGCGGTCGGCCCGAATCGCCGCGAACTCGCGGGTGAACGGCTGGGTGATCACCGCGGCCACGCCCAAGTGATGGAGCTGCTCGGCCTGGGCGGCCGAGTCGAGGATCAATCGGGTGGGCTGGGCCGGCCGCAGCACCACGCTTGGATGGGGACGGAAGGTGAGCACGGCCGACGTGCCGCCCTCGTGGCGAGCCGACCGCACCGCCGCCTCGATGACCGCCTGGTGGCCCCGGTGCACCCCGTCGAACATCCCGATCGCCAGATGGACGGGCCCCGGCAAGGCGCCGCCCTCGTCGACGGAAGCCAGCCGGCGGATGGCGGGAAGGAGCGGCGCCGGAACCCCGCCGTCGGCGGAAACATGACGCGGAGTCGACGCCATCAAAGAAACTGCGCCGGGGCCGCGGCGTGCGCGGGAATCAGCCGCCGCTCGATTTCGGGCAGACTCAGCTGCTCGATCGCGTCCAGGGTCAGCGCCTGCTCCACGCGCAGGGCACCCGAGGCCGTGCGCCGGAGCGCGGACAGACAGGCCCCGCAGCCGAGCTTCTGGCCCAGGTCGTGCGCCAGGGTCCGCACGTAGGTCCCCTTGGTGCAGCGCAGCCGAAAATCGAATTGCGGCAAGGCGAAGCGCGTCACCTCCCAGCTCATCACCCGGATAAACCGCGGCTCGCGCTCCACCGCCTCGCCGCGGCGCGCCATCTTGTAGAGCGGCACACCGGCGATTTTGATCGCCGAATACATCGGCGGGGTCTGGTACTGGTCGCCGGAAAATCCGCGAATTGCCGCGTCGACGTCGGCCGCGCTGAGCGCCGGCACCGGCCGGGTCTCCATCACCTGGCCCTCGGCGTCCTGGGTGTCGGTCACCTTGCCGAACTCGATGGTGCCCTCGTATTCCTTGTCGACGCTCATCAGGTACTGCGACAGGCGGGTGGCCTTGCCGAGCAGGATCACGAGGAGGCCGGTCGCCATCGGGTCGAGCGTGCCCGCGTGGCCCACGCGCTTCATATGCAACTTTCCGCGCAGGCGGGCGACCACATCGTGGGAGGTGTGGTCGGTCGGCTTGTCGACCAGCAGGACGCCCTCGAGCTCTTTTACCGGGTGCAGCATGAAAGCGATCAGCGCCGGCCGGCCGCGTCGACCTCCGCCAATCGGCGGGCGAGCGTGGCCACCAGCACCGCGCGGAAATCCGCCGGGGGCCGGGCGAGGTTGAGCCCCGCGGCGCAGGCGTGGCCGCCGCCGCCAAATTGTCCGGCCACGAGATCCACCCGGTAGGCCGGGTCCTTGGCGCGCAGGCTCTCCTTCACCGCGCCGCCCGGCCGGTCTTCGATCAAGGCGCCGATCGCGACCCCGTCGATACTGCGGGCGTAGTCGACCAGACCCTCGGTGTCCTCGCCCGTGCTGCCGGTCTGCGCGAACACCGCTTCCGATAGCTGGCCCACGCAGACCCGGTTATCGCATTCCAGGGAAAGGCTCGCGAGGAAGCGCTCGAGCAGGCGCAGCTTGCCGAGACTTTCCCGCTCGTAAAGTTCGTATCCGGCCCGGGCCGGATCGGCGCCGCGGGCCACCAACTCGCCCGCGAGGACAAAGCAGCGCCGCGAGGTCGAATTGAACCGGAACTGGCCGGTGTCGGTGAGTATGCCCGTATAAAGGGCGAGCGCGGTCGGCGCATCCACCGGCAGGCCGCGGTCCAGGAACAGGCCGGCCAGGATCTCGCAGGTGGCGGCGGCCGAGCTGTCGACCAGATTGACGGCGGCGTAGCCCAAATTTGAAATGTGATGATCGATGTTGCCCGCCGGGCTCGCCAGGTGCGCCTTGAGGCGTTGGCCGGCGCGCCCGTGGTCCGCGCAATCGACGAACACGGCCGCGAATTCGTCGGGGGCCGCAAGCAATGCGTCCGTGGGCCAAAAGGGCAGGCCGTCGGCAATGAACGTCAGCCGGCGGGGCACTGGATCGGGATTCACGCACACGACGTCGCGCCCCGTCGCGGCCAGCACCCGGGCCAGGGCGACCTGGGAGCCGATACAGTCGCCGTCCGGCCGCGCATGCCCGACGATGGCGACGCGACGCCGGTCGCCCGCGCCGAGCAGCCGGTCGAAACCCTCGGCCATGCTTGGAAAAAACGGCTCCACGGTTCAGTCCTTCGCCGGCGGGGGCGGCGGGGGCGGGGCCAACTCGTCCAGGATCTTCAGCACGCGCCCGCTGCGCACGATCGACCGATCCTCGAGGTACTCGAGCTTGGGCAGGTACTTGAGCACGATGCGCCGCCCCAGTTCATCCCGCAGGGCCGACGCCTGGCGGCGCAGCCATTTGAGCCGCTCCGCCACCGCCTCGGCGTCGCCGACGACCGATACGAAGACCCGGCCGTCGCGCAAATCGGGCGAGATCCGGACTTCCGTGATGGTCACGGTCACCGCCTCGCTCTGGTAGCGCTGCCGCAGGATGTCACTCAGCTCACGCTGAACCAGTTCGTTGACGCGAACGGTGCGGTGATGCATGGCGGGGACCGGACCCTAGAGGGAAGCTCGAACCTTCTGCACCTCGAAGCACTCGACCGTATCGCCGACTTGGTAGCCGTTGAAGTCGTCGAGCTTGAGACCGCATTCGAGGCCCGCGCGCACTTCATTGGCGTCATCCTTGAACCGCTTGAGCGTCGCAATCTTGCCCTCGTGGACCGACTCCCGGCCCCGGCGCAGGCGCGCGGTCGCCCCGCGATTGATCCGGCCCTCGGTGACGAGGCAGCCGGCGACAAAGCCCTTGGCCAAGGGAAACACGGCGCGCACTTCGGCCGCGCCCAGCTTGACCTCCTTCAGATCCGGCTCGAGCAAGTCGGCCATCAT
>CAZWMF010000183.1:0-7694 GCA_964634535.1 uncultured Opitutaceae bacterium
CCCAGGACAACGCCTGGATCGCCTCGCTCAACGTCCATTACCACGTGGGCCTCGACGGCATGAGCCTGCTATTGATCCTGCTGACGGGCCTCGTCAGTCCGGCCGCCCTGCTCGCGTCGTGGCGGCAGGACCGCGAGCCGCGCTTCTTCGGCCTGCTCTTCCTGCTCCTGCAGGGCAGCGCGGTCGGCGTGTTCCTGTGCCTGGACTTCGTCCCCTGGTTCCTCTTCTGGGAGCTGAGCCTGATTCCGTCCTTCTTCCTCATCAAATTGTGGGGCGGCGAGGGCGCGGGCCGGGCGGCGTTCGCCTTTATCCTGTACACCTTGGCCGGCAGCGCCGTCATGCTGCTCGCCTTTGCCGCCATCTTTGTCGCCACCGGCACGCTCGATTTCGTCGAACTGAGCCGCCTGGCCGCCGGGGGCGTGCTCGCGGCCAAGCTGAGCGCCCTCGGAAGCTTCTGGCCGAAAGTCGTATTCATCGGCGTCCTCCTCGGCTTGGCGGTCAAGGCGCCCCTGTATCCCTTCCATACCTGGCTGCCCGCGGCGTACGCCGAGGCGCCGACCGGCGTTTCCATGTTCCTCACGGCCATCCTGTCGAAGATGGGCGTGTACGGCTTCTTCCGGATTCTCTGGCCCATTTTCCCGTCCGCTTTGCACGCGGCCGCGCCGCTGCTGCTCTGGCTCGCGCTCGCCGGCATCGTCTTCGGGGCCTACGCCGCCGTGCGGCAGACCGACATCAAGCGCATGATCGCGTACTCGTCGGTCAATCACATCAGCTTCTGCCTGCTCGCCCTGTTTGCCGTGGCCGGACACTCCGGCAACGCGGCGCCCGCCACGACCGCGATCGACGGCGCGATCCTGCAAATGTTCAATCACGGCATTTCGGCCGCGGCGCTCTTCTATTGCGCGGGCATCCTCGAGGCGCGGGCCGGCGGCCGGCGCGGGCTGGGCGATTTTGGCGGGGTGCGCACGGCCGCCCCGATCTTTGCCGGGCTCTGCGGCCTGGCCCTATTCTCGTCGATGGGCCTGCCCGGGCTGAACGGCTTTGTCGGCGAATTCCTGATCTTCAGCGGCACCTTCGGCCTCGTGCCGTGGGCGGCGGCACTCGGCTGCCTGGGACTCCTCGCCACCGCGATCTTTCTGCTGTCGTTCTGGCGGCGCGTCTTTCACGGGCCGCGCGGCGGGCCGGCGGCCTTCGCCGATGTGGCCGGCGTCGACCGGTGGGTGCTGGGCAGCCTGGCGGCCCTCATGCTCGTTTTCGGACTGCTACCCCAGCCCCTGATCGGTCTGTTTAATCCCCTTGTGACCGGTTGGCTGAGCCACGGTCCGCTGCCATGATCCTCCTGCCCTGGAGCATTTATCTCTGTTTCGCCGGCGCCGGCCTGGTGCTCGCGGCCGGCACGGTCTCCGCCGCGGCCGCCCGGCGCACCGCGCTCGCGGTGTCGGTGTCGGCCTGGGCCCTGGTGCTCATCGCGGCCACCCGCTTTGTGCCGAGCGACCATGTCCGGGTGCTGACCGACGTCAGCTGGATCGCCCCTTTGGGCGCCCATTACCGGCTGGCCGCCGACGGAATCAGCCTGACGCTCCTCGTTCTGACCGGCCTGGCCTCGACCGCCGGCATCCTCTTCTCGTGGAATATCGAGGAGCGGGCGGGCCACTACTTTGCCTTTTACCTGGTCCTCGTCGCCGGCGTCTACGGCGTTTTCCTGAGCGCGGACGCGCTGCTCTTCTTCGCCTTTTACGAAATCGCCATCATCCCGAAGTACTTCCTGATCGCGATCTGGGGCTCGACCCGGCGCGAGTACGGGGCGATGAAGCTTGCGCTGTATTCGTTTGCGGGCAGCGCCCTCGTGCTGGTGGGCCTGATCTGGGCCTATGTGGCCGGCGGCGCCCACGGCTTCGGTTTCGGCGAACTGGCCGCCGCCGCCGCCACCCTGCCCCACGGCACGCAGGTCGCACTGTTTGGCCTCGTTTTCTTTGGCTTCGCCATCCTGGCCGGCCTCTTTCCCTTCCATACCTGGGCCCCCACCGGCCACGTCGCCGCGCCGACCGCGGCCTCGATGCTGCTGGCCGGCGTCGTCATGAAGCTGGGCGCCTACGGCTGCCTGCGGATCGCCCTGCCGCTCTTTCCCACGGCCCTCGCCACCTGGCAGCCGATCATCGGCTGGCTGGCCGCGATCGGCATCGTCTACGCCGGCCTGATCGCCTTGGTGCAGGACGATTTCAAGTTCGTCATCGGCTACTCGAGCGTGAGCCACATGGGTTTCGTCATGCTGGGCCTGGCCGCCGCGAATTTGCGCTCGGTCGGCGGCGCCGTCCTCCAGATGTTTTCCCACGGGGTCATCGCGGGACTGCTCTTCGCCGTCGTCGGGCGCATGGTCTATGAGCGCACGCACACCCGCAGCCTGCGCGCCTTGCGGCAGCTTCCGCTCTACCGCCTGATCCCCTTCGCCGCCGTCGTGTTCGTCATCGCGAGCGTCGCCTCGATCGGCATGCCCGGCTTCAGCGGCTTTCCCGCCGAACTGGCCGTCCTGATCGGCGCCTGGACGGTCCATCCCATTTGGGCGGCCGTCGCCGCGCTCGGCGTCCTCATCGCCGCCGCCTTCACGCTCCGGGCGATGCAGCTGGCCTTTTTCGGCCGCACCCGTTCGGTCCCGAACGAGGCGCCGCCGGCGCCCCTGCCGCCGATCACGTGGCCCGAAAAGGCGGGCGCTCTCCTCCTGATCGCCGCCACCGTGACGATTGGTTTGAAGCCCGATCTGCTGCTCAACTGGATCTATCCCAGCCTGCATTCGCCCTTGCTGCAGGCGGCCCTGATCGGAGGCGCCCGATGATCACCGGGTACCACGATTTGGGCCGGGCCCTGCTCCCGGAAGCCGCGCTCACCGTGGGCGCACTGGCGGCGGTCGGTCTCGACCTCGGGCCCCTGCGCCGCCGTTCGACGCTCGTCCGCCTGCGGGTCGCCGCCTTGGTGGGGGCGCTCGCCGTCCTGGCCGCGGTGCTCGCCGCCCTGTGGGCCGGCGTCGTCGGCCCGGTCTTCGGCGGGGTGCTCATTTTCGATCCGCTGGCCGTGGCGGCGCGCTTCGGCGTGCTCGCCCTGACCCTGATCGTCCTCGGGGTGGCGGCCGGTTCGCCCGCCCTCGACCATCCGGCCGAATACGTGGCCCTCATCCTCTTTTCGGCCACCGGCCTTCTTCTGATGGCCGCGGCCCAGCAGCTTCTGCTGGGCTTCGTGGCGCTCGAACTCGCGAGCCTGCCGCTCTACCTCCTGGCCGGATACGATCGGAACCGCCCCGATTCGGCCGAGGCGGCGCTCAAGTATTTTCTCTTCGGCGGCACTGCGGCCGCCTTTCTGCTCTTCGGCTTTAGCCTGCTCTACGGGCTCACGGGTTCGCTCGATTTGGCGCCCGCCACCGCGGCCTTGGCCCACCAGGGCGGCAGCCCGCTGGCGACGGCCGCGGTCGTGATGATTCTCGTGGCCTTCGGCTTCAAGTCGGCGGCTGCGCCGTTTCATTTCTGGGCGCCCGACGCCTACCAGGGCGCGCCGGCCACCTCGGGTGCCCTCATCGCCTCCGCCTCCAAGCTGGCCGGCTGGGTGTTTTTCGCCCGGCTCCTCGTCCCGGGCCTGGGCGGCGTGGTTGGCGCCGGTTCCGCGGAGCCGCTCGCCTGGCTGCCCGCCGTCGCCGTCTTGGCGGCCGCGTCCGTCCTGGTCGGCAATCTGGCCGCCCTGGCGCAGACGAATGTCCGGCGACTTTTGGCCTATTCGGCCGTGTCGCACGCCGGCGCCCTGATGCTGGGCGTGATCGCCGCGTCCCGCTCGGGTCCGGCTCCGGTGTTCTTCTACGCCGCGACCTATGGCCTGGCCACCGTGGGGGCCTTTGGAGTCGTCGCTGTGCTCGACGGCGCGGGTGGTGCTCAGAGTATCGAAGATCTGGCGGGACTCTGGCGGCGCTCGCCCGGGCTCGCCCTCTGCCTCCTGGTCTTTGTCCTGTCGCTCGCCGGCGTGCCGCCGTTCGCGGGCTTCTTCGGTAAGGTGTTCGTCTTTACCGCCGCCTTCCATGCGGGTGGCATCACCGCCTGGCTGGCCGGCGGCGCGATCCTGTTCAGCGCGGTGGGTTTTTACTACTACCTGCGGATCCTCAAGCCGGCGTTCACGGCTCCGGCCAAGGCCGGTCCCATATCGGTGCCTTTCCCGGCGGCGCTGGCCCTCGGCCTGGCCGCCCTTCTGCTGGTCATTTTCGGTCTCTTCCCCGACCTACTGCTCGGCCGCTTTCCGACGCCGTAGTCCTCATCCCCGTCCGATGGCGGACTCGCCGGGGCTTGCGGGTCGGACCCAGGCCGGCTTTGCTGCGGTCATGGCCGCGAGCGAACCCACTCCCTACGAAGAAGGCCCGCCGGGCGAGTTGGTCGTGCGCACGATCACCATGCCGGCGGACGCCAATCCGAACGGGGATATTTTCGGCGGGTGGCTCATGGCCCAGATGGACTTGGGCGGCGGCGTGCTGGCCCGCCGGACGGCGAATAGCCGCGTCGTCACGGTGGCGGTCGATGCGATGAGTTTCGTCGCGCCGGTCTACGTGGGCGACCTGGTCACCTGCTACGCCCACCTGCAGAGCGTCGGCCGCACCTCGATGAAAATTTCGGTGGAGGTCTGGGTGCAGCGCTGGGCCAACGGCAGCCACCACCGCGTGACCCACGGCCAATACACCTACGTGGCGATCGACGATTGCGGGAAACCGCACCCGGTGCGGCGCGAAACCTGAGTCGGCGCAATTGGTTTCAACCAGGACGACTCGCCTCAAGTCGTCGCCGAATGATTTGGTGAGGTGTGAGGCCGCCTTGGGGCCGGTGCACGACGCCGAAGAGGTGCTCCAAATTTGCGAATGGCCGTGCGCGCTCGACGGTCTTGCGAGCGAAGATGTACACCGCGTTCGCCGACTTCACCGTTACCGTCTCGCCTCGGTCGGCGGCGGCGCGGGCGGCGCGAAAATCTCGCCGAAACGCCGTGAGGGTGGTCTCCACGCGATAGAAACTGTCCGTCAAATTGGGAAAATCAAGCGACTGGCCCCGCGCCAGACCGGCCTAACCAGAGGCTTCGTTTCTCAGGCGGCCGAGCAGCCGCAGAAGTCCGTCCAGAATGGTCAAGGGATGGGGGGGCCAGCCGGGGATGAACAGGTCGACCGGCAGAAGGGCGGCCACGCTGCCGAGCACTTCGGGGTTCCCGGCAAAGGGCCCGCCGGAGATGGCCTCGGTGCCGACCGCGATGACGAGCTTGGGCTCGGGCATGGCCTCCCAGGTCTTGCGCACGGCCAATTCCATGGATTTGGCCACCGGCCCGGTGACGACCAGGCCGTCGGCGTGGCGGGGCGAGGCGACGAATTGGATTCCGAAGCGGCCGAGATCCCAGCCGATCGTGCCGAGGACGTTCAAATCGGCCTCGGCCGCCCCGCAGCCGCCGGCGCTCACTTGGCGCAGGCGCAAGGACCGGCCGAAGATCCGGCGCATGCCCTCGCTCAGGGCCTCGGCCCGCCGCACTTCCTCAGAGCCGGGCGCCCCAAGGATCAAATCCTCGCGCCGGCGCACCGCCATCCGGTGGTCGCCCGTCTGGGTGACGGCGCCGTGGGGACAGGCTTCGACGCAGGCCGCGCAGAAGAGGCAGCGGCCGAGGTCGAGGGATATGCCCCCGCCCGCCCGGGGCGCGATCGCCGCGGTCGGACAGAGATCGTGGCACTCACGGCAATCGGCCGGGCAGCGCGCGGCGTCGACCCGCAGGGAGCCGCCGTGGCGGTCGGGCAAGGGCGGCGGCGGCCCCTCGGGATAGGCCATTGTCTGGCAGCCGTGGCTCAGCCGGTAGGTCAGCGTGTCGAGAACGAACATCGTCAGAGGTCGTAGCCGCAGTACGAGAGGTTGAAGCTTTTGTTGCAGATCGGAAAATCCGAGATCGCCTGGCCGCGCAGGGCCAGCCCGAGGCCGAACCAGTTGTGGAACGACGGGTCGACCACCTTGTAGCGGCGGAAACGCCCGTCCGGGCCGGTCAAGGCGACATGGCAGACCTCGCCGCGCCAGCCCTCCACGAGCGCCACGGCCAGGGTGTCCGCGGCGGCGGCCGGGAGGTCCGCTCGCACGTCGCCATCCGGCGGCGCGGCCAATTGGTCCCGCAAAAACTGTCCGGACCGTTGGATTTCGAGCCAGCGCACCCGGGCGCGCGCATAGACGTCGCCGCCCGGCCAGACCGCCACCGGCGACTGGGCGAAGCGGTACCAGCCGGCCGGATGGTCGTAGCGCACATCGCGCACGAGGCCGCAGGCCCGCGCGGCCGGACCGACCATGCCGATTTGCGCGGCCTGGGCCGCGTGCACCGTGCCGGTGTTCTCGAAGCGGCCGCGGACCGAGGCCGCGTCCCAGAGCCAGGCGGCGGCCCGCTCGACATCGGCAAGCGCCGTGCCCAGCCGCTCGCTGAGTTGGGCCAGGCGCGCGGCCTCGAGGTCGCGCCGGGTGCCGCCGGGGCGCACCAGGTGGCGGCCAAAGCGGTTGCCGCAGATCAGCGCGGTCAGATTCAAAAAATCCCCGCGGATCTTGCCGCAGGCCGAGGAGGTGGGCAGGAAGGCCACGTCGTTGGCCAGGGCGCCCAGGTCGCCCGTGTGGTTGGCCAGGCGTTCGAGTTCGAGCGCCACCGCGCGCAGCCACTGGGCGCGCAAGGGTGCCTCGGTTCCGGCCAGCGCCTCCCGGACGCTGGCGTGGGCCGTGGCGTGGGCGATCGTGGCGTCGCCCGACACGGCCTCGAGCTGGTGGCCGCTCGTGCGATGGGGCCCGCCGACGAGCGCCTCCTCCACCCCGCGATGCTGGTAGCCGAGAGCGATCTCCAGGTGCCAGACCTCCTCGCCCGCGCATTGAAAGCGAAAGTGCCCCGGCTCGATGATGCCGGCGTGCACCGGACCGACCGCGACCTCGTGGATCTCGCCGCCGTCGACCCGGAAAAATTCCGGGGCGGCGGGCGCGTCGCCCGCGGTGCGGCGCAGGGGCTTGAGCCAGGGATGGCCCTCGGGCCGCAGGCCGTGCTGTTCGAAGATTTCGCGCTCGAAGGCGTGGGCCTGGGGCTGGCTCGCGGTGAGCGCCGGGAAAGCGCCGGCCAAGGGCGTGCTGCGGGCGAGCGCGAGCACGTTGTCGGCGTCGAAGGCCAGGAGCGCGATTAGCCGGACCCCGGCCGGTTCCGGCGCGCCGAACCAGGCGGCCAGGCGCGCGCCCCGATCCAATTCCCGTCCGGTCAGGTTCACGAGCTCGGCGACGGGAAACTCCGGCACCTCGGCCCAGGGCACGGCGGTGCCGTTGGCGAGCAGGAGAAATGGCGTCGCCGCGTTCATGACCCGGGATAGATTTGCTGGATCGCGGCCGTCCAGGCGGCGCGCAGGGGCGCCGGGGTGGCCAACCCGAGCCAGAGGGAAAAAATGAGGAGGATGAGCGGCGGCAGGACGACGCCCAGGCTCTCGCGCACGCGCTTTTCGCCGTCCGGACGGATCCGTCGGGGCCGGCCGTCGACCACCGCGAAGACCAGGCGGGTCATCCCGAAGAAAATGAACAGGAGAAAGGCCAGAAACAGGGCCGCCACCGCCCAGTGGCCGCCGTGCAGCGTGGCCCGGACCACCAGGAGCTCGCTGAAGAACGGCCCGAACGGCGGGCAGGCCGTGACCGCGAACATCC
>CAZWMF010000184.1:0-1235 GCA_964634535.1 uncultured Opitutaceae bacterium
ACGTGATTTTGGCGATTCGCTACCGGGGAGACGTCGGTCGGCTGCGGGCCGGCGGTCATCTGCTCGACGACAACTATTACAACGGTACGCCGTGGGAGGTGGGATTGAGGGAACTGGCCCCCGGGCTTGCGAGCGCGCCCTTGGATCTCGAGGTCCTGCCCTTGCGCTCGGACGCGCCCATCTATCTGCCTTCCGGCGCCCGCCCGGACTTTGGCGGCTTAGCCCAGGTCGCGGCGGTGGATTCCGTGCAGGCGTTCCCTGTATATGAGGTGACCCTGGCGGCCCCCGCGGCATCCGGCGCGCCCTCCGGATCGACCCAATCGTCGCCCTGAAGCAGGATCCGCCCGAATATTTCGGAAATATTCCTTCCAGGTGGCGGCCATTTCGTTCCGACCCGATACCGACGTACACCGCGTATCGATAAACGTGTGATCTTCGGCCATTGAATCCGCCAACGCAGCCACGTCGTGCCGGTTGATGGCCGCAATAAACCCCGCGATGACATCGGCGTCGTACGCCGTCACTGCGAGCCTCCGGGCTCCCTCCTTTTGACTCCCGGACACGTTGATGGGCAGAACGTCATGTCTGAAGTCGAACGTCTCGGGTCGATCACGCCAAGTCGCGGATTATGCTTTCCGCGCCTATTCCCCGTCGACGTGTTCCACCCGGTAGAGGCTTCAAGATGCTTCAATCCGACGGCGTCGCCATGACCGCTTCCGTGAGGTGTTGCCGCGGCGTCATCCGGTGAAGTCAGGTCCTCGAGATGGGGCCGCCGTCGCTCAAAATGCGGACAAACATAGTCTGTAGCAGAAGCTCTCGCTTCAATACGTCTCCCGCGAGGCCTTACTCCGCCGGCGAGCACGTCATCGACTTAAGTGTTCCAGGCGTTCCCGGAGTTTGTCGAAGCGCACCCAATAGATACGCGGCCCTCTGCCGCCATCGCGGGTAAAAAAGAGGAATTGCCCGTCGCTCGTCACGTACGGCCCCCAACGCCATTCCTTCGGGCCGGGCGGATTAACCGCGGCGCCCAGGCTGCACGGCCGGGTCCAGCGTCCGCCCGGCCTGGAAAAGGCGATGAATAGATCGGACGCACCGGCACAAGGGAAGTCCCTTGCTCCGGCCAGCATCAAAATCACGTACGTTTCGTCCGGCGCCAAGAAATAGTCCATATCAAAGCCGGCGAATGGCGGATGCATGACGATGTTGAGCTCCATCTTTTCGTCCGGGCGATCACT
>CAZWMF010000184.1:1245-7627 GCA_964634535.1 uncultured Opitutaceae bacterium
GCGCGGACGATATCCCATTCGGTCTCCTTTTGATTCGCGACCGAGAAGTAGAGATAGCCGTCCCGGGTTTGGCTTAGGTAGTGGCACTTCTCACCGCGCCGGAAACGGATCGGGTCGCTCCAGCCATTCGTTTTGCGTTCGGAAATACTTCCGTCGAGCAGAAGACGGCTATCATCAGAAGTCAGCGCCGGAGCGAGCAGGCCACTGCCGACTTGAACCAGCGCCGGCGCCGACCATTTTCCGTTGTCGTAGCGGAGAACCAACAGGCGGCTGACGGTCGCAACGTTATAACCGTTCAGCTCACAGAAGTAGATCGCCCGGCGGTCGTGAGAGATGGCAATTCGCTCGGCGGCGAAGTTTCCCGGACTGGTGGGCAATGGAAATATCTTGGGCGTGTCATCCGGCGGCGCTTCCCCAAGATAGTTCCACGCCTCTCCCTGTGCGAACAGTCGGGCCGTCACCGTCATGGCGAATGTAAGAACGGCAGCGATCTTCATCAGGGCCTCAGATAATGAGATACAACACCTCCAACCAACGGATCACTTCCAATTAATGAACGGAATGGCAATCAAGTCATGCGCGGGATGACCGAAACCCGGGCCGATCGGATCCGAAGTAGTTGATTGATAGGCTCGAATGAAATTTCGATGCCGCGGGTCGTTGTGTCATCTCTCGCAATCAACTCTGTGGGAGGCGCCGTCCTCGCGGCGGAGATAGCGACAATTCGCAGGACTACTGCAGGCCGGCGGGCAGAACCGTTTCCCGCTGGGCAATGGTCACCTGGAGGTCGGCGTCGGGGCTGCCAAAATCCCGCCTTCCGGGATAGCCGCGGTCACGCGGCATGACACCTGTATAAGACGTAGTCGTTGCCCGGGGCACCCCCGCGATCCAGGCCTCCTCCGTTTCGTCGTCATCTCGCGAGGGCTCGACCAGCAAGGTTCCGGAAATATCCTGGTTTGTCATCCGGACAAACCTCCGCGTGGGCGAGGCCCATTCGCGGACGGAGTGGTCGGCCGAATTCAGACGCGGTCCAGGCAGGCGCGCACGGCGTCGGCCAGTTCCTCGGCCGTGTAGGGCTTGGGCAGGCGCATCAGATCGGCTTGCTCGAGCCGGTTCAGGTCGAGCAATTGATCGCTGTAGCC
Source organism: uncultured Opitutaceae bacterium (assembly GCA_964634535.1). Taxonomy (GTDB): domain Bacteria; phylum Verrucomicrobiota; class Verrucomicrobiia; order Opitutales; family Opitutaceae; genus Palsa-1447. The sequence goes on from CAZWMF010000184.1 coordinate 2,388, forward strand.
GCTGGATACGATGACGCGCAAGGCGGGCTTGGCGGCGCGGAAGCGCTCGGCCAGCGTGAGTCCGGAAATGCCCTCCGGCATGATGACGTCGGTGAAGAGCAGCGAAATCTGGTCGGCGTGAGCGGCCCAGAGTTTTTCCGCGGCCTTGCCGTTGGCCGCGTCGAGCACCCGATACCCCAAGACCCGCAGGGTGCCGGCCACCATGCGCCGCACGCTGGCATCGTCCTCCACCACGAGGACGGTTTCGGTGCCGCCGGGGATGTTGCCCGGCAGCGGCGTTTGCCGTTCGGAGGCCGGCGCGCTCCGCGCCGGCAGAAAGATCGAGAAGGTGGTGCCTTGGCCCACGGCGCTTGCCACTTCGATCCAGCCCTGGAGCTGCTTGATGATTCCGTAGACCGTCGCCAGACCCAGACCGGTGCCCTTGCCCGGTTCCTTGGTCGTAAAGAACGGCTCGAAGATATGCTTCACCGTGGCCGCGTCCATGCCGCAGCCGGTGTCGCCGAAGCTAAGATTGATGAATGGACCGGGCCGGGCTTCCGCCCGGCCGGCGACTTCCGCGGCGGTCAATTCGACCGGATGGATGCTGATCGTCAGCCGGCCGCCCTCGGGCATCGCATCCCGGGAATTGACACAAAGGTTCATGATCACCTGTTCGATCATGCCCGCGTCGACCTCGACCCAGGCCGATTCGGCCCCGCCGACAAACACGAGTTCGACGTGTTCGCCGATCAAACGGCGAAGCATCTTCAATAGATTGGCCAGCACGCCGTTGAGGTCGATCAATTGGACGTTCATGGCCTGACGGCGGCTGAACATGAGGAGCTGCCGGGTCAGGCTGGCCGCCCGTTTGGCTTCGATTTCGAGTTCCTTGAGCGAACCGCGCACGCTCGCCGTCAACCCGGGCTCCATCTGCAGGATGCTTAAATGCATCATGGTGGCCGCCAAAATATTGTTGAAATCGTGGGCCACGCCGCCCGCCAACTGGCCGACGGCCTCCATCTTTTGCGCCTGGCGCAGCTGGGCCTCGAGCTGATGGGACTCGGACACGTCGAGCAGAATGGAGAGTAAACGGGTGCGCCCGCCGATTTCGATGAGCTCGCCATTGAACAGGCAGTCGACCTGCCGGCCGTCTTTGGCCATCAGGAACAGCTGCGTGCGGTGGATATGCCCATGGGCGCGCAGGGTTTCGACGAGGTCGCGGCGGGCCTTCGCATCGACCCAACCGATTTCCACGGTCGTGCGTCCGAGGATCTCCTCCGAGGTATAGCCGGACATCCGCAGGAAGCTCTCGTTGGCCTCGAGAATCGCCCCGTCTTCGACCGCCGTGATGACCACGGCGACGGGCGCGACCTGGAAAATCTTGGAAAACTTTTCCTCGCTCTCGCGCAGGGCTTCGTGGGCCCGTTTGCTTTCCGTGATGTCGCGGGAGAGACCGACCAGGCCGGTGATGGCGCCGCGGGCGTCGCGCAGCGGCATCTTGGTCGAGGACACCCACGTGACCGTGCCGTCGGGCCAGGTCTCCTTCTCCTCGACCCCGATCAGCGGCAATCCGGTGGCCATGATGCGCTGTTCGTCCAGATAGGCCTGGCGGGCATGTTCCGTGCTGAAGATGGCAAAATCGGTCTTGCCCACGGCTTCGGCCGGATTCTTTAGGCCGAAGAACCGGGCCATCGCATCGTTGATCCGCACAAAGCGGCTCGAGCGATCCTTGAAATACAACCGGTCGGGGATCGTGCTGGCGAGGCTTTCGAAAAACGCCTGCTCCTGCTGGAGGGCGGCTTGAGCTGCCTGCCGTTCGGTCACGTCCTGATTGATGGCGATGAAGTGGCTGATCCGATCCCGTTCATCGCGGATCGGCGTGATGGTCATTTCCTCCGTGCGCAGCGACCCGTCCTTGCGCCGGTTGATGACCTCGCCCTGCCAGACCTGGCCGGCCGCGATGGTGGCCCACATCCGCTGATAAAACGCGGGGTCGTGGAGACCCGATTTGACCAGGGCCTGGGGGGTGCGCCCGACGGCCTCGACCAGCGACCAGCCGCTCAGCCGGGTGAACGCCGGATTTGCCCATTCGATGATGCCGTTGCAATCGGTGATGAGGATCGCGCTCGCGGCCGCCTCCAGGGCGGAGCCGCGCAGGCGCACCATGCGGTCGACCGCCAGCCGGTCGGAGATGTCGCGAATCGCGGCCAGATGCATCCGGCGGCCGCGATCCAGGAAGAAGTTGCCCGCAACCTCCACGGGGAATTCGGTGCCGTCCTTGTGGCGGTGCCAGCGGATGGGCGTGTTCAGGCGGGCCGGTTCGGCCTCGATCGCCGCCTGCGTTTCCATTGGCTCGGCCGACAGGTCGACGGCGGATTTGGTCAGCAATTCGGCTCGGGTCCAGCCATAGAGGCGGACGGCGGCCGCATTGGCGTCGACCACCTGGAGCGAGGCGCAATCCACCAGCAGGAGGGCATCCGAACCGGCTTCGAAAAGCTGTCGGTAGCGCATTTCCGACTCTTGCACGGCTTGTTCCGATTGCTGGCGCGCGGTGATATCGACGGTGACCGAAAACAGGCAGGCCCGGCCGCCCACCCGGATCACTTCGCTCGAATACGCGCCGACGACGATCCGGCCGTCCTTGTGGCGGAATCGCAATTCCAGGTTTTTTGCGCCCGGCTGGGTTGCGGGCCGCTGATAGGCGTCGGTCTCGGTGTCGACCACCCAGCCAATGTCCGCGGGCGTGCGGCCCAGCACCTCGGCGCGGGTGTAACCGGTCATGGCGAGGCAGCTCTCGTTCACGTCGATGTAGCGACCGGTTTCCAAGTCTCGGATCGCCATGCCGATCGGGGAGACCCGGAATGCCTTGGCGAAACGCTCCTCGCTATCCCGCAGATTTTCCGTGCGGGCCCGGACGTCGCGCTCCAAATCCGCCCGCCGCCGCAAGAGGCTGCCGGTCCAACCGGCCAAGAGGACGGCGGCGAGCGCGCCGATCGCCACGCTCCAGCGCCCGGGTGCGCGCGCCACGGCGGGGAAACTCGGCCCGCGTTGCCAGCCGAGCGTGTAGGTTTGGCCGGCGATGGTCAGCTGGGTCGCGATCTCGAAGGATCCCGGCGCCCCGTCCGAATCCGAGGCGTAGATGAGGTTCTCAGGCCGGGTATCCGGTCCTTCAAAAAGCCACAGGCGCACCTGGCCGGTGCGATCCTCCAGGACCCCGCCGAGGACCTGATCGAAAAGGAGGGGGGCGACCGTCCAGCCCACGAAATTCGCGCGGCGCTGATCGACGTTCGTCGGATGCGCGCCCCGGCGGTAGATCGGCGCGAAAAACAGGGAACCGGGCTGCGTCGGGCCGGAGCGCTCCAGAATGATTCTCCGGCTCAATTGCGGCGTGCCCGAATCGCGCGCGGCGGCGAGCGCTTTGCGGCGCAGGGGTTCGGAATACGAATCGAGACCGACGGCCCGCCAATTCGCCGTTTGCGGCTCGATATACGTCACGATGGCGTGGTCCGGCCCGCGGAGCGTCCGCCCGGGGAGCGGGTGAATGGTGAAGCTGGCCGGGCCAGCCGCGCGCTGTCCGCGTTGGAACGCCGCCAGGTCCTCGTCGCGGACGGCGTAGATCACGCCGAGGCCCTGGATGGCCGGGTAGCGTCCGGGCAAATCGAGCGAATCGGCGAAATCCCGCCACTCGCCGGCGGACAGGCGCGGGAGGGCGCGCACGTAGGTGGCGCTGGCTTCGAGCATCTCCGCGTAGATCGAGAATCGCTCGCGGACGCGGGATTGCGTATCGGAAATCAGCCGGCCCACGGTGGCCGCATCCCGGGACCGTTCGTTGCGCCTTACCGCAAAGCCCAAGCCGGTGCACAAGCCCCACCCGATGGCCAACACCGCCAGGGGCAAGGCATACTTGCTTAAGAACCGCGGTGCGACTGGCGCAGGCCCCCCCCGTTCCGCCGGGCTCGGCCCGGCGGCGTCGGCCGGGGCCAACGGCGCCGGTCCCGAAGGCTCGGCGGCTCGTTCATTCATGTTCGGGGTTTAAGCAAATTTTGCTAAGGTAAACGTAATAGCCGGGCGGCTCGGGGGTCACTCCACTCGATGGCACTGGTTTTGTCGATACCCGATCCGCCGCGTGCCCGGCCCTCGGCCGGGCGGGGCGCGTTCAGGTCCATTCGATCTCCACGGCCTTGTGATGCTGGCGGAGCAGGTCGGCGATTTGCTCGATCAGGTTGTGACGGATGGAGATGTTTCGCGGCAGGAGCGGGTTCTGATAGTAGGGATTCACCTGTTCGCCGGCCAAAATGAAGATCGAGTCGGCCCGCACGAGCTCCCGCACGAGCAGGGCGGCGCCATTGCGGTCGGCCGGCATGGGCGTCAGAGCGCCCGGGCATTCCTTGAGCCATCGAAAAGTTTTCGCGAGGGTGAGGACGCCTTCGGTCATCAGGTCGATTTCCGGCAGGGAACCGATCGGCGGGACGTCTTCGCGCAGGGTGGTCAGGTCGAGGCCCACGACTTCGCCCAGGTGCTCGCCGACGATGTTGCCCGTCGTGCCGCCGCATACCACCTTGCGGCCGTCGAAACTGAGCAGCCGGTCCACGCAGTGCTCGTCGCGCGCGCGGTCGGTGGGCGGACCGGTGAAGATCATGAGCCGGTGGGCCGGGCGGGCCAGGACGCCGACCAATGTGGCGTCGTCGCCCGGTTCGTGATGGTAGAGCGCGTCGGTTTTCTCCATGAGCCGGCGCACGACCGATTCGGCGGAGGTCGGGTGGGCCTTGGCGATCTGCTCGAGAAACGCTCCGACCTGCGGCCGGCCCCAGCCGAAATTCATGGTTCGGCCCATGCCGGCGTACATGACGCCGTCGCTGATGATTCCCAGGAAGTCGCCGCGCTCCAAGACCCCTTCGGATCGCCAGAGCTCCCGGCCGAGGATGCGCTCGGCCCGGGGCTGCAGGGTCAGGAGCCGGCCCTGGCGCAGGTGGAACGGCGGCGGGCAGTCGAAATTGATCACGCGGAATGCGCCCGAGTCGAGCGCCACCTCGACCACCTCGAAGGCGGCGTAGGCGATCTGGCGCACCTTGCAGGTGGGCAGGGTGCCCACCACGGTCTCCAGGACATCCTGGAGCGGCACGCCCTCGCGGAACAGGGTCACGAGGATTTCCGTGGTCAGGCGGGCGAGGATGTTGGCTTTAACGCCGCTGCCCAGGCCGTCCGACAGCACCGCCAGCAGCTTGGTCGGCGTGCGCAGGATCTTCACCTGGTCGCCGCAC
>CAZWMF010000185.1:0-7586 GCA_964634535.1 uncultured Opitutaceae bacterium
ATTAACAGTCACCTGCTCTGCCACTGAGCTACCGGGCAATCTTGTTTTCCGTCAAAGCTTTAGGTTTAGCCACCTTGACTCTAACGCCCAATTTCGCCCGCGCCGGCCATAACCCGGGTCGGAAAAGGGAAATAAGCGAAAAGGTCTCGTGGCAAAGAACGGCTATCCCAAACCTCGGCTGAAACGAAAAGAGCGGCAAGTACTACGCAAGATGGCCGGGCGCCAGCAAGCAGAAATGGTTCCGAACAATCGCGGGCCCCCACCAGCGCCGGACCGGGCCGGCTCAACGCCTCACTTAACCTCCCGGGCGATCGAAAAGCTAGCGCCCGGCAAATGGATCATCCAAGAGCCATTCTGCGACCGAAATGCCCCGTCGACCCCGGCCAGTGTCTCGACCGAAACCGGCGCCCCAGAAAGATTTAACGCGGCGTCGGAATCGGCTCCGGCGGGATTGATTGCGACCAGAATGCGTTCGGCGCCATGGCTGCGTTCGTAGACGAAGAGCGGGTTACCCCGTTGCGCGAAGACGACCGAATAACTTCCGGACGCTCCCAAGGCCGGGTGCGTTTTGCGCAGGGCGATCAGACGCTGGACGGTGCGCAACGTCGAGCGCGGATCGCCCAGTTCGGCCGCCACGGTCGGCCGGTCGGGCGCCGGATCGATCGGAGTGTAAAGGCGATCGACTGGCGCCGTCGAATACCCGGCATTTTTTGAATCGTCCCACTGCATCGGCGTGCGGGCGCCGGTCCGACTGAAGCCGCCCTCCTTGGACGCCAAACCGCTCTGGGAGCGCAGGCCGATCTCGTCGCCATAATAGATGAACGGCACCGTGGGCATGGTGAGGACGAAGGCGAAAGCCGCGGCCATCTCCTGGGAGTCGAGTTGGTTGCCCATGCGCGGCACGGTGTCGTGGTTGCCGGTGGGTAGCGCAATAAAGCCCTTGCCGACTGTCGCCTGGTAGAGTGGGCCGAACTCGTCGAGAAAGGTCAGAATTGAGGTCTGGCCGCTGCGGTCGAAGATCGGCACCGCCGTTGCGTCGGGACGGAAAAGCGCTCGATAGCCGGGCTTGGCAAAGGGCAGAAGAAAATCCATGTGAAAACCGGCTGGAATCGCCACCGGAGGATTGGACCACTCGGATACCAGCGCGCAGTCGGGATAACTGCGGTCCATCCAGGCCCGCACCTCGTGCCAAAGGGCGGCTGTCGCCCGGCCGTCCGGGTCGTTCTTGACGAGCGATCCGGCCATATCGACGCGGAATCCGCTGACACCCAAATCGAACCAAAACGCCATGATCTTGCGCAGTTCGGCCCGCACTGCTTGCGGCCCGGGAGCGTCGACCGGCTGCTGCCACGGATCGGCGGGATCGGGATGGGCAAAACCGTAGTTGAGCGCCGGCTGGAAGGAGAAGAAGTTGACGACGTAATTGCCGTCGCGCTCGGCCTCGCCGATGACCCCCTTGAGTCCCCTACCCGGCTCAACCCAGACGCTGTTCGTCCAGATGAACCAATCGGAATACGGATTGGATTCGTGGCGTTGGGATTGACGAAACCAGGGATGCTCGTCGGAGGTGTGCCCGGCCACGAGATCGAGCATCACGCGTATGCCGAGTCGGCGGGCCGTCGCACAGAGTTCCTGCAGGTCGGCGTTGGTCCCATAACGCGGGGCCACCTTGTAAAAATCCGCGACGTCGTAACCGGCGTCGCGAAAGGGCGAAACGAAAATGGGATTGAGCCAGAGCGCGGTGATCCCGAGGTCGTGCAGATAGGGTAGCTTCTCGATGATGCCGCGCAGATCGCCGATGCCATCGCCATTGCTGTCCACATAGGTTTGCGGATAGATCTCGTAGAAGACCGCCTGATCGAGCCAGGCCGGAGAGCCGGCCGCCGGCTTGGCGGCGTCGTTGGGGTCTGATGCGAGTGCCGCCGCTGCGCCGCTGAGAGCCATAAGAATAAGGAACCGGTGGAGGGGGTTGGCCACCCCGGCTTGATAAGATCGCGGGCGGTTGAAGTCAAAGGCCTTGAAGGCCGGGCCCTCGGATCGTGCGCCAGCCTGTACCGGGAGTTCTCGCGACGAAGGCCGTCCCTCCGATGACAATTCGGCGGTTTCCAACCAAGTAGAATTACGCATCGCGAGCATGGGCGAGGCGTCTGTTCCGGGGGGACGGCCGCCCACGTTGCTGGCGTACGCAGTTTTACATGTCCACTTGCGCCGGGGCGGCCCGTATTTCGTTCAGCCTCAGCACCTGAATCATTGCCATGCCGTTACGCCGACCCCTGGCCCTCTGGGCCCTTGTCACCGCCGTGAGCGCCTTGCTCGCGGCATCGGTAGACGCGGGCGCGGCGATCCCGACAGAAGTTCGGGCTGCCGGGCCGTCTTGCGGGCCCGGAACGCTCGTGCGCACGACTCTTAAGGCAGACGAACTCGCGGCTCCCCACCGCGCGCGTTTTGTGTTGAAGCTGCGCCATTTCTCGGAGCTGCGGGACCGAATTGAACAGGGCGAAACGGTTTCCATCGCGGAAATGCAGGCGCGGTACTTTCCCACGCCGGAGGCCTGGAAAACGGTCGCCGCCTGGGCGAACGCTCATGGGTATACCGTGGAGGACGAAGACGCCACGCATTTGACCGTTTTTGCGCGTGCCGCGGTGGCCCAAGTGCAAAAAACTCTTCAAGTCCACTTCAGCCGGATTCTGGCCGCCGACGGGCAGGAATTCACCGCGAGCGGGGATATGCCAGTCGTCCCCGCGGAGTTGGCCGATGCCGTCGCGGGGGTGACCGGATTGTCGGCCCCGCTCCAGACGAGACCGTCCCAGGCGGCGACTTCCGCGGACACGGCGTCGATGGATAGCGGCGGGTACCTCACGCCGCAGGCGCTCGCGCAGCTCTACCATGCCACGGGACTGGGCCTCGACGGCACCGGACAAACCATCGTCATTCTGGGAGCCGACCGGGTGAATCCCTCCGATCTCGCCACGTTCTGGAGCCGCTACGGACTGCCGACCACCGTGGATCAATTCACCGAAATCGATCCCGACGGGCTCCCGGGAAGTTCCCTCGCCGAGGAAACCTGCGACATCGAGTGGGCCAGCGCCATGGCGCCCAAGGCCCATATCCTGTACATTTCGACGGTCGACATCGCGGAGGCCTCCGCGCTTCTCCTGAAGCGGATCGCGGCTGATCCGACGATCCATCAGTTGAGCGTGAGTTTCGCGCTGTCCGAAGCCCCCTATGCCCAGATGGGCGTCGACCCGGCGCAGAGTCAGTACTATGCCGCCCTGGCGGCGGTGGGGGTGACCAATTTTGCCAGCAGCGGCGATTACGGTTCGAGCACCGACTATTCCAACGGCATGCAGGGCGCCACCGGGGCCTATGATCCGAACGGAATCCAGGCCCCCGCCTACCCGGCGACCGATCCGTTTGTGACCGCTGTCGGCGGCACGACCGTCGGATCCGCGCCAACGGGCACTGGGACCAACGGATCGGCCCTGACGGAAGGCGGCTGGACCTTGCCCGATCCGGCGATCGCCTCGGGAAGCGCCACGGCCAATTTTGGCGGCACCTGCAGCACCGGTGGCACGAGCCTTTTTTTCGCGCGACCGAGTTGGCAGAAGGGCGCCGGCCTGCCGACCGGGGCCATGCGGTGCGTGCCCGATGTCGCCGCCCGCGCGGCCGGCAGCCCTCCGGTGTACGCGTACTATAGCAACCAAGGATCGGTATCGACCAGCTTCGGGGGGACCAGTCTGAGCGCCCCAATTTGGGCGGGTTTGTGCGCGCTGTTGAACCAGGCGCGGGCCAACGCCGGCTTGGCTCCCCTGGGCCTGCTCGGGCCCCACATCTACCCGCTCATGGGCACGTCGGCCTTCAACGCCATCACGACCGGATCGGCGACCGGGAACACCTTCACCACCACCGCCAACAACGGAGCGTATGGCGTCGGACCCGACTACAATCTCGTCACCGGTCTCGGCTCGCCGAACCTCGCCAATCTGGTGGCCGCGCTCGCCCCGGCCGCTCCGCAACTCACGTCTCAACCCGTCGCCCAATCGGTTGCCGCCGGAGGCACCGTCACCCTCCAGGTGGCCGCCTCCGGCACGGGCTTGTCCTACCAGTGGCAGTGCAACGGCGAGAATATTCCCGCCAATCTCCCGACGCTGACATTGACCAACATCGGAACTACACAGGCGGGCGACTACAGGGTGGTCGTGACCGGTCCCAACGGTTCGGTCACGTCCAAGGCCGCCACCGTCACGGTTGCCGTCGACGCTCGCTTGATCGGCCTGTCGAGCCGGGCCTTTGTCGGCCCTGGGGCCCAGGCGCTCGTAGCCGGATTCGTGGTCCAAGGCCCGGGCCCCAAACGGCTCCTGGTGCGCGGAATCGGCCCCACCCTGGGTGAATTCTCGGTCGCCGGAGTCTTGGCCGCGCCGCAACTCACCGTGTTCGACGCCTCTTCCGCCGTCATCGCGACCAACGCGGGCTGGGGCACGGCCCCAACCGCTGGTTCGTCGACGGCTGGCGCCACCGTCCTGCCAGCCACGACTGCGGATTTCGCTCAGACCTACGCCTTCCCACTACCCGACGGATCGGCCGATTGCGCGGCCATCGCAACCCTGCCCGCCGCCGCCTATACGGCGCAGGTGAGCGGAACCGGCAACACGACCGGGATCGCCCTGGCCGAACTCTACGATGCCGACCGCGGTCCATCCGCCGCGCGCCTGTCCAACATCTCGGCACGCGCCCTGGCCGGCCCCGGGGCTCAAGCGTTGGTTGCCGGCTTCACGATCTCCGGAACCAGTTCAGAAACGGTCCTGATCCGCGGAGTCGGTCCCGGACTGAGCCAATTCGGCCTGACCGGCGTACTCGCCCGGCCGACCCTCACCTTGTACGATTGCTTTGGGAATGCGATCGCGCTCAACACGGGCTGGGACACGGGCGGGGTCGAAGCGGGGGACTCCGCTATCTCCGCCCAGGTGCAATCGGTCACCGGCGCCCTCACGAACCGGATCTCGCCATTTGCCTTGGCCACCGGTTCAGCGGACTGCGCCCTCGTGGCCACGCTGCCGCCCGGCAACTATACCGCCCAGGTGAGCGGCGTCGACGGCACTACGGGTGTCGCCCTCGTGGAAATCTACGACGTACCGTGACCCCGGCCAGGCCCGACCCAATCCGGCTCACGGCATGACATAGACTTCAGCCAGGCCAACACCCTGGGCATTGTTTACGCCCGACACCATGATCGTATAGGATCCGGGCGGCAAGGTCGTCAGTATGGCGGAGTCGGCGCTGGCCGGATCGAGGCTGAAGGCCCCAACTTGAGCGAAGGCCGCGCTCAACGTGGCACTGCCACCCCAGCCGGCGTTGTGCTGCATGATGGTGCTGCCTTGGTACAAGTCGACCTGGGTGGCTGACAGCGCACCGGTCACGCCGAACTGGCTGAGCGTCGGGCCGATGCCGCGGATCAGCACCTGCATGGGCGCGTTTCCGCCAATTACGAACCCCGTGATAAGCACGTTCGCTCCGGTGCCCACATACGCCCGGGCCGAGAGGTTGACCAGATTGCCGGGGGCACCGGCCCCGTCGGCGTCATAGATTTCGGCCAAGGCCACGCCGCTCGTATTATTGGGGCCCGCGACGTTGACGGTATAGGCTCCGCCGGGCGCCAACGTCTGCAATAGCGCGCTATCGGCGCTGGAAGTGGGCAGGGCGAATGCGCCGGTTTGATTGAAGGCCGACTCCAAAGCGGCGGTGCCACCCCAACCGGCGTTCGAGCACAAGGCGGTACTGCCGGCGTACAGGGTGAGCTGAGGATTGCTGAGGGCATTCGGTATCCCGTAATTGGCCAGGGTGGGTCCGATGCCCCGCAGGAGTATCTGCTTGCTGGCATTGCTGACCACGAATCCAGCCGTCAAGACGTTGGGCCCCGGCGTGGTGAATGCGCGCACTGAAAGGTTGCTTAGCCGGGCCGTGGACGCGACGCCGCTGGCCAGGCCGCTGTAAGTCGCCGAACCAAGGTTGGCGCTCAGTTGCCCCTGCGCCGACACACTGAGGGCGGCCTTGACACCCGCGGCCGTGGTCGTGCTGAGGGTCCCGTCGGTAGCCAGGGTGCCGCTGACGGCGTCGCCGCCGGTGGGCAGGACCGCCACGGCAAAGACCTGGCCGTCGCCACCTACGATGGCGTCCACCAGACCCGTTGCGCCAAACAAACCCGTGGTTGAGTACAGGCCGCTCGCCACTGGCGCGCTAGTGCCCGCGTCCTGGGTTCCGGCGAAGGCCACGCCGTCAATCGTGCCGCTGACGGCTGCCCCCAGGACCTGGCCGGCCACCGATATGGCGGAGGAAACCTGGGTGTGCAATCGGCCCGCCGTGCCTAGCGTGGTGGTGGCGGAGAGGGTAAACGTGCCGTCGGGATTGATCGTCACGATCTGGTCGACGACGGCCTGGCTGCCCGTCAGATAGGCGATGAAGTGGCCAACCTGATTCGCGTCGATATAAAGCGCCCAGGTGCCGCCGGCATTGGAGACGTCCCCATAAAAGACGGAATTCGGCGCCATCGCGGCCACCGTAAGGACCAGCGTGGCCGTGCCGGTGCCGCCGGCATTGGTGGCGGCAATCGCTATACTCGTCGTGCCGGCCGCCGTGGCGGTGCCGGAAATTACGCCCGTGGCGGTGGCGATTGTGAGTCCGGCGGGCAAATTGGTCGCGCTGTAGCTCGTCGGCGAATTCGAGGCAGTGATGGTGTAACTATAGCCGACGCCAACCGTGGCCGAAGTGATCACGGCACTCGTGATCACCGGAGCCGAAACGGTCGTGCCGCCGCTTCCGGTGCCGCTGCCCGAGCCGGTGCCTGTGTTTTGGCTGGCGCTGATCGTCAACACCAGCGTCGCCGAACCGGTCCCGGATACATTTGTGGCGCTGATCGTGACACTGGAAATCCCGCTGCCGGACGGCGTGCCCGTGATGGCGCCAGTCGCCGTATTGATGGCCAGGCCGCTCGGCAGGCCGACCGCATTGAAACTGGCCGGAGTATTGGTGGCGGTAATGGAATAGGCAAAGCTCGCACCCGCGGTCCCCGTGGCGGTAAGCGCACTCGAGATCGCCGGGGGAGGCGGATTGACGGTCAAGGTCAGCGGTCCGTAGCCCCAACCGGCGGCATTCGTCGCACCAAGGGTAACCACGACCTCGCCCGCTGTCGTGGGCGTCCCGGAAATTACTCCCGTAGCGGTGTTTAGAACTAGTCCGGCCGGCAAATTATACGCGCTGAAGCTCGTCGGCGACTGACTCGCCCGAATCGTATAGCTATACGCCACACCGACCTCGGCTGTATCGGTCGTCGAACTGATAATCACCGGCTTCGGCATATTTATCGTGAGCGTCAGTACCCTGGTGCCCGTGCCGCCCGCATTGGTCGCACCGAGGCTGATAACAGCGGTCCCCGCCGCAGTCGGCGTGCCGGAGATCACCCCCGTGGCGGCGTTGATCGAGAGCCCGGCCGGCAGATTGGTCGCGCTGAAGCTCGTCGGGCTGTTCGACGCAGTAATAGTGTATGTGTAGGCGGTGTTGACCGTCACCGAACTGGTCGTAAGGATATATCC
>CAZWMF010000186.1:0-7583 GCA_964634535.1 uncultured Opitutaceae bacterium
CTCCAGATCGAATGAGCCGCTCTCGCGCTTCAAGCTCTCCTGCAGGGTTTGGTGCGCGGCCAGATTGAGATGCGAATAAACGCTTTGGAGAACCTGGGAGGCATTCGGACCCGCGGCATTTCCGAGGTCGATATAGATCCCCATGGCCACCAGTTGCTGCATCGTGTAGGTCCCCCCACCGGGAGGCGCGTTGACGCCCGGGGCCAGAATATAGAATTCATCGCCGCCGGTACCGCCGATCGGCACGGTGCCGCTTTGCGGCCCGACGCCGTTGGCGACCGTGTTGTAGATATCGACCACCCCCGGGATGTTCGTGCTGGCCCCGTAGGTGGCCGTGTCCGGACGCTGGCTGAACATGATGGCCGGATTCTGCGTGTACTCGGCCGACATCGTGATCGAATTGTTGGCGTCGGCCACGCCCCCGGTGAGCGAGAACGACCGTTCGTTGTAGTGCCCGGTATTGTTGGTCTCGCCCCAATGGGTGTGGATGTCCCAACCGTTGTAGTTTTTCTTCAGAATGATGTTGATGACGCCGCCCAGCGCGTCGGAGCCGTAAATGGCCGAGGCGCCGTCCTGCAGGACCTCGATCGACTGGATCGCTTCCGGCGGAATCAGATTCAAATCGACGAATGAATTGGCGCCCACCGCCTCCGCGCTGCTCGTCGCCACCCGCTGACCGTTGACCAGCACGAGCGCCGGCAGACCATGGATGAACATCTGGGCCCCGCCGTAATTCGTAGCGGTCGCGATATTCGCATTTTCCGAACCGATGCCCGAAATCGACGGGATCATCTTGCGCAGCACATCCAGCGTGTCGGTTTCGACGCCGCTGTCCTGCATCTGGTCGACATTGATCGAAACCACGGGCACCGCCAGGGCCTCGGCCGCGGTCGGGATATTTGATCCGGTAACGACCACCTGCTCCAACTTTACCGTTTGGTCGGGCGTGCTTCCCGCCCCGCCCGGGGAATTCGCGGCCGAATTATCGGCGGTCTGGGCGATAGCGCCCGACGCAGTCATGAGGGACAAGCCGGCTCCTAACATCAACGCCAGCTTACCCCAAATTTTCCTTTCGGAATTTGGGTTCATAGTATGTTTGTTGTGCTGTGTTGTCGTCCCAAGCGCGACCTGACGAGGACCGTTCAGTCGGTTCTTCTTCGCGCTTGCGCAGTGCACCGGCCCCATGGCCGGAGCGCAGCTAGTTGTGTTCGGTTTACGACGTATTCCGGGTGGGCCGTTTAGCAAATCATTTCGGCACTTCCGCGACCGGGCGCGCCGCTCGGCGGAGTTGCGCGCCGCCCGCGCTCGGGTGATAATCAGGCCGACATGAAGGAGTTCCAGGCCATCGTCAGCCGGTTGATGCGGGGGATCGAGCGGTCGGCGCTGGCCACGCTCGTATCGGTCGAGGGCTCGTCGTATCGGCGCCCCGGCGCCCGCCTGCTCTGGCTTCCCGAGGGAGAACGCATCGGTTCGATCAGCGGCGGCTGCCTGGAGGAGGACTTGGATCTGCGGGCCGCCCGGGTGGTCCGGCGCGGGGAGCCGGAGTTAGCGCTGTATGACACGACGTCAGAAAATGATCTGATTTGGGGCGTCGGCTTGGGCTGCCACGGCGTAGTGCGCGTTCTAATCGAGCCTATTAGCCAGTGTCCTAATTGGGCGGAGCGCCTGGCCACCGGGTTTCGCGAAGGCTTCGCCAGCCGTATCGGCGTCGCTTGGACTGGGCCCGGTTGGGGCACGCGGCTGGCCGAGGAATTCCCGGAGCCGGCCCCGGGCGACGGAGTGTTTTGGCAGACGGTGCCCCCGCCGGTCGCCCTGGCCGTGTTCGGCGCCGGAGACGACGCCCAGCCGCTCGTGCAGCTGGCGGCCTCGCTCGGTTGGCGGGTGACGGTGGCCGATCCCCGTCCGGCCTACGCGACGGCCGCGCGATTCCCGGAAGCGCATCGGGTGGTGACGGCTCCCGCCGAAGCCCTCGTCACGGCCGTCCGGCCGGCGGATGGTTCGCTCGCCGTCGTCATGAATCACCGCTACGTCTACGACCGGCCGGTCCTGCGCGATCTGTTGGCCCGACCGCTCGCTTACCTGGGTCTCCTCGGGCCGCGGCGGCGGTCCGAGCGGATCCTCGCCGACCTTCGGGTAGCCGACCCGTCGATCGCCGCTGAGGCGGCCGGCCGATTGCATGCGCCAACCGGGCTCGACCTGGGGGCCGACGGACCGGCGGAGGTCGCCCTGAGCATCGTCGCGGAAATGCGAGCCGAACTCGCCGGCCGGACGGGCGGGCGTCTGCGCGACCGCCAGCAGCCGATCCATGAGTGAGGCGGCGCCGCAGATCCACGGCCGCTGGGGAGCCATCGTCCTGGCGGCCGGCGCCTCCTCGCGTCTGGGGCAAAGTAAACAGCTTGTCGCGGTCGACGGTCGGCCGCTCGTCGTGCGCGCCGCCGAGGCAGCGCTGGCCGGGGGGCTCTGGCCGGTGGTCGTGGTCGTGGGAGCCAATGCGGCACCGGTGAAGGACGCCGTTGCCCGCTTACCGCTTCTCGTGGTGGAAAACGCCGCCTGGTCGGAGGGCATGGCCTCCTCGCTGCGGACGGGCATCGGAATCCTGGGCCAGTTCTCCCGAACCATGGACGGGACTTTGATCGCGGTGTGCGATCAACCGGCGTTCACCTCGGTCGTGGTCGGGCGCCTGCGCGGCGAGCAAGCGGCGAGCGGCCGCGGCATCGCCGCGGCCCGCTACGCCGGACGAGTGGGCGTGCCGGCCCTGTTCCGCCGGGACTATTTCGCCGCGCTGGCTCGCTTGACCGGCGACCAAGGAGCGCGCGCAATCATCGCCGAGGCGGGCGCCGACGTCGTCGCGGTCGAACTGCCGGAACTGGCGCTCGACCTGGATACACCGGCCGACCTCGACCGCATCGCGCCGGAGATTGGCGGGCGCGCAAATCCGACTCCGCCCAGCGAATCGGCCTGATACCGTCGGCAAGCGTGCCGGACGGGCTTCGCCCTACAATAGGCCGACCGGCGAAAGCAGCCGAAGCCGAGCTGTGCCCTTAGCTCCGCGAACGGAAGCTGAGGGCGATTGTTCGGCGAGAGGGCGCCGGGGTTCGGCAAAACTTGCGGCCGACGCTGGCTAGGGCAGCTTCGCCTCGGCCACCTTCTTCGCCTGGGCGGCGCGGTAGGCGTCGAGCGCCGCCTTGGTGCGATCGTCGGAGAGGGCCAGGATGGCGGCGGCGAACAGGGCGGCGTTGATCGCGCCGGGTTTGCCGATCGCGAAAGTGGCCACCGGGATGCCGCCGGGCATCTGCACCATCGACAAGAGCGAATCCAATCCCTTGAGCGAAGCCGACTCCATCGGAACGCCGAGCACGGGCAAAGGCGTCAGCGCGGCGGCAACGCCGGCTAGATGGGCAGCGCCTCCGGCGCCGGCGATAATGATTTTGAGGCCCCGGGCGGCGGCGGTCCCGCCCCATTCATACATCAGATGAGGGGTGCGATGCGCGCTGATCACGCGCTTTTCATAGGTGATGCCAAGGGCATCCAGGATCTGGGCTGCGTGCTGCATGGTGTCCCAATCGGACACGCTGCCCATGATGATGCCAACCGGGCTGGGAATCGGTGTATTCGTCATGCCCGGCGAGTCGAAACGCAGGCCCCGGGCTTGTCAAAATCTTCTCCGGCGGAGCTTTAACCGGTGTCGATCCGGCAATCCGGCGAAGCTCGCGCCGCCTCCGGGCGCCCGCTCCGATGAATAGGCGTTGGATGCGGGTTTACCAAGGAAGCCGCGGCGTTGCCGACGCATCAAACCGATCGTTGAGTCGCGTTTGGTTAAATCAGAGAGCGCCGGGCGCGCGTGTACACGACCGTAGTGCCGGCGATCTTATCGTGCCAGGATTGGCGCTCCGGGTCGAAAGCGACCCAAATGAAGCCGAGGCCGACGGCGATCAACGACAGGAAACAGCCCAGCGCGCGAACGACCGCCGTCGGCCAATCAATGGGCCGGCCGTCGAGCCGAACCACGTGAAGGTTGCAGATTAGCCCGCCCACCGTGGATCCCTTTACTTTCCAGAGCACGGCCGCATAGGCGGCAATCACCAGCAAGCTCGTGTGATCTCCATCATATACAATACGATGCAAAGGGAAAAACCATAGCGCCGGCCGGAAAAAATCGCCCAGGAGGTGCCAGACCACTGCGACGACGATCCAATCGATCGCCAAGGCCAAGGTGCGGATCCAAAACCCGGCTCGCTCCAAATCCGCGGTAATGGGTCCCGCCGGCGCGGAAACGCTTGCCGGTGCCGTGGCCGCCATCGCGGGCGCGGCCGGCGGCGGCGTTCCCGTCGCTGGGGACACTGAAATGGGCGGTGGAATCGCGGCTTCCGGGGAGGACGGAATGGTCAGCGGGGTCGCGGTCTCGGGCATAGCTGCGGGCGGTGGGGGCATTTCGATGGCCGGCCCGGCGGAAACCCCCGGCGATCCTGGCGCCGGAGTCGCGGATGCAGTGGGTATTGCAGGCGAAACCAAAGGACTCGAAGCCATAGGCGCAGCCGACGTCGGTCCGGCAGAATGGGGCGGGCGGGCGGCGGGACGCCGCGAAGTGAACACCGCGGAAACCGCGCAACCCAAGCCCAGGAATCCCATCAACAGAAAAACGGGCAGTCCCAGGACGGGCACGGCGTAGATCGCGAGGAAGACGACACCGCCAGCCAGGATGGCGGCGGCCGGATGCAGCCGGTCTTGCGAAATCGACCGTCCGACCAATGCGTAAATGGACGCCGCTCCGAAGGTCGTAAAGAGGACCAACGCCACGGGCAGGACCATAAAGGCGACCGGCAAGCCGACGAGGGATGCGCACAACAGCACAAAAAGGAACGGCAAAGCCAGTAGGGTTAGAAAGCCCGTAAGGATCACACGGCCGGGTCGATGAGCCAACAGGTCTCCGCAGGTTTTGGTCGGGCCGGGCATGGCCAGGCCCATCAGGGCGCAAAGGCCCAGCCCGAGCAGTCCACCGATCCACGTCCAGGCCAGGTCCTGGCGAAACGAGATCACGCGGCATCGGCCGAGGCCGTCCCGCCACCAAGGCCCGAGGTGCCGACCGAGGTGGCCAAGATTAGCGCCCAGAAATGACTGGCGCACGGTCTGGCCGCCCACGTGGGCATGGGGATCCTTGTGCAGCTGGCCGCCCACGCACACCGCATCGTGGCCGATCCACGCCTTCGGGCCGAGAGTGAGATCGCCCATCACCGCCACGGCATCGTGGTCCACTCGGCCATTGATCGTATGGTCGCCCATCACCGCCACCGCGTCATGGTCGACGTGACCCTTGACCGCGAGATCGCCCATTACCGCCACCGCGTCGTGGTTCACTTGGCCGTTGATCGTGTTGTCCCCCATCACCGCCACCGCGTCGTTGTCGACCTGACCGTTGACCGTGGTGTCGCCCATGACGGCCACCGCGTTCTTGTTGGCGTGGCCATCGACCACCACGTCGGTCATTATGCCGACCGCATCCCCGTCCCGGGTGTCGCCGACGTCGACGCGGACGGCATCGGAGCCGCCGACGGACACCGCGGCCTGGTCGTGGTCGCCCGAGCCTTTGTGGGGCTGCGCCGACGGCGCCGCAGCGTCGCCGTCGTCCGGCGACACAAAGGCCGCGTCGGCCGAGTGGCCTGGCGCGTCGGTCGCCGCACGCAGTGGAGTCAACGCAAGGCCGGCGAAGGCGAAGCCACACTCGCCGAGGAGGAAGAGGAGAAACCGGGGTTTCATGGACAGAAGCATTGGAATAGGGGGACAGGTCCGCAGTTACGCGCGCACCGGGCGCAAACCAAACGTCCGAAATATGGCGGCACCGATTCCGGCCAGCGCAACATAGCTGCCGACGATCAAGGCCAGGATGCCGTAGGCCCAATAGGTCGGAATGGCGGAGACGACCGAACGGCCGGCATTTTCCAAAACCGAACCCAGGATGGCCAGCGCCGCCCCAAATAGGCGGATATCGGCCAAGATAGCGGGCTCCGCCTGGCCGCGCAGAATTTCCATGATGAGCACGGCGGCGGCGAGGGACAAACCGACGAAGCCGGCGCGGGCGGCGGCCGGCCATGCGGAAAATGAACGCCGCCACCACGGCCGGGCGGCCCGACGCGCCAATTCCCGCAGCACCCGGGTTTCGAGCGCAGCCGGCGCGGACCGCTCGGGCATGAATCGGAAAAGCCGGTCCCAACTCTTTTCAAGATCTTCGGGCGGAGTGGACATGGTCAATGGATCAGGCGGTAAGCAAACCGGCGGAGTGACGCGAACGGGTTAAGATCTGGGCCAGGGCCGCGCGGGCCCGGAGGATGTCGGTTTTGACCTTCGGCAGGGAAACCTTCAGGCGCTTGGCGATGTCGTCGTAGGCGAGTTCCTCAAAGTGATAGAGCACCAGGGGCACCCGGTAGCGTTCGGGCAGTTCGCGGAGCGCCTGCTCGACCAGGCGAGCGCGTTCGGTGGCGTCCACCTGCGTGAAGAACTCGTCCGGCGCGGCAAAGGGAACCTCCGGGGCATCGTCGTCGTCCGCGTCGGCCCGCCGGTATTCCGAAAAGAACCGCCACCGCTTGCGGTAGCGCTGCAGGTGGTTGAGTGAAAGGTTGGTCGCGACGGTCTTCAACCAGCCGCCCGCCGTCGAACTCTCGCGCAGCGATTCGAAATGCTGATGGGCGCGCACAAAAACCTCCTGGGAAATGTCCTCGGCCTGGGCGTTGTCGCCGGTCAGACGGACGGCGGTCGAAAAAACCATATTTTGGTACCGGCGCATGAACAGGGTGAACTCGGCGGAGGAGTCCGCATCGCGGGATTCGTTTTGCACGGAGGCGTCATCGTTCATGGCTAGAACACAGTCCGCGCCGGGAAGTCGCAGGATTCTGGCGCCCACGCCCCGTTTCACAATCGAATTGTCGGCAAAGCTTTAGGGCCGGCGATTCCCGGACCAGCGCCCGTCCGCGAGCCAAAGAATACCCTAAGCGCATTATTCATGCCAATTTACCTATTAATAACTGCTATATGGCTCCTTTTGTTGAATTTTCTCTAATTGATGGCATGGCGGCAGCTTAACGGGAGCGTGCGACCGCTAAAAAAACATAAACTCAATCCCTCCCATGGCTGATACGACAACCTCTCCTACCCCGACGATGAAGCCCACGCTGGGCCTCACCGGATTGACGGTTAATGCAATGGCCCTGATCGCGCCCGGTGCGTTCCTATGGCTGACCTTCGAAGAGCAATCGCTTTACGGCGCCCCCGGCGCCGGATCGGCGATGTGGTTCGGCATCTTCGTCTCGCTGCTTCTGTGCTACGCGACGGCGATCAGCTATGCGGAACTTTCGAAGCTCTACCCGGGCGCCGGTTCCTCGTACTTTTACGCCGAGCAGGCCTTCCTCTCGAAATCGAAGGCGTTCCGCTATGCCCGCGTGGTCAAGTTCTTCACCGGTTGGGCCAGCCATTTGTACTATTGGGCTTATCCCGGATTGATGGTCGGCGTAACCGCGATCCTGATCGGCTACATCGTGCCGTTCTTCTTCCCGGACACGTTCAGCACGACCTATAACAGCCCGCTGCTGATG
>CAZWMF010000187.1:0-7552 GCA_964634535.1 uncultured Opitutaceae bacterium
TCGCTCAATCCCCGGAGCGCATCGGCCGGCACGGTCAATCGCCAGACCGCCGCGGCGGCGAAGTCCGCGTCGTTCGGAGCCTCCGCCACCGCCCCGTGGCGCCAATCGAACGGCGGACCGAAGCGAACCGGCCCGACGGGCGAGGCGGCGCGAATCGGCTCCACGCCGACGGCGATCGGCTTCGGCTCCACCGGCGCCCGATAGGCGGCAAACCAGCCGTCGCGACCGACGTTTTGCCACGGAGCGGGGGCCACCCACGCCGGCCCGAAATCCGGAAAAACCGCCAAGGAGAAGGCGCGCGCGTCGCGCGAACGCAGGTGGAGGATCGGCCCGTCGACAAAACAATCGGCCGGCGTGATCAGCAGGCGCTCGCGACCGCCCAGCGACAGCTTCCAGGCGTCTTCGGCCTCATCCGGCCGGAGCAGCACGATGCGCACGGTCATCGCCTCGCGCGTCTGAAGGGTCAGCGCCACGTCGGTCGACGGCTTCAACCCGCCAACGGTGATCCGCGCGCCCTCGCGCGCCACCGTCCCTCCCGGCGCCGCGCACGCGGCCACGGTCGATGCGGCAAAGGCAAATTCGGGCGCAATGCCGGGCAGCGCCATGAAAACAAAATAGGCGACATTCCCGTCGTTCAATTTGGCCACGGGTTGCGCCGTCGCATAAACGAGGCGGGCTCCGCCCATATCCAGATTCACCGGCCAAAAGAAGGCCGATTGCGACGGAACCGTCACCGGCGCCCGCGGCACCGCGATCGTTTCGGAGGGCAGTTCGAGAACGACCTGCACGCCCGATTGGTCCGGCAGGGGATAGTGGCGCACGTAGTTATTGAAAAAGAGAAAGCCGCGGTCGCCCTGCGTTCGCGCGGCGACCCGCAATCGGGCAACGTCTCCCAGACCCGTCGGCCCGATATCCGGCAGCACCCGCGTCATCGGCGCCAGCTCCCGGCCAAAGTCCGCGATGAACTGGTGGATGACCTTGAGCTTGCGGAACGATCCGTTCACCTGGCCGAACTCGCGCAACGGCGCCTGAAAGTCATAGGATTTAACCGGGACGTCATTCGGGTAGCCGGTGGCCTGCGATTCCTCCAACGTGCTTAATTGGCCGTCGGGATTCGTGCCGCCGTGGTACATGTAATAGCCGAGCAGGGTCACGCCCGAACCGAGCGCGGATATCGCAATCGGCGGAATATCCTCCGCCGCCACCGCCACCCGACGGTGGTAGGTCAGCTGCATCCCGGCGCCCAATTCGACGGTAAACCGGGGATAGCGGGCCAAAGGCGGCGGAGCCGCCGCCGTGGTCAGGCCCTGCAGAATACCCGCATTGCCCCCGCGGGGCGCAAACTGGTAAACGCCCTGCGTATCCGGCGGCAGATCCGTGCGGCTGCCCGCCCACGGTTCGTCGGGATAACCCCCGAAGACCGGCGTGACGATGCAGGGAGGATAGACGGCGTTGTCCCAGCCGGTCACCGTGTAGACCGGCGCGTCCATCCCGGCCGCGATCGCCAGGCCCTTCAAAGTGGCGATATGGGCCGCGCCGGCGTTGGGCGCCCGATTGGCGTATTCGTTTTCGATTTGCACGCCGATGATCGGCCCGCCGTCCTTCCACCAGCGGCCCTGCAATTGCCGGCCGATTTCGTCGTAGTAGGTCCGGACATAGCCGAGGTATGTCGGATCGTTCACCCGCGTCGGCCCTTTGGCCATGAGCCAGTCGGGCAAACCGCCGTTGCGCACCTCACCGTGCGCCCACGGCCCGATGCGCACCCAGACAAACTCACCGTGCTTGGCGCACAAATCCACAAACCGGCGCAGATCGCGCTGGCCCGACCAGTCGAAATGGCCTTCGACCTCCTCGTGGTGTATCCAGAACACATAGGTGGAGATGATCTGGATCCCACCGGCCTTCATCTTTAGAATCTCGTCCTCCCAGAGGCGTTCCGGATAGCGGCTGAAGTGAAATTCCCCCATCACCGGCAGCCAGGGCTGGCCGTCGAGCGTGAGGTAGCGGCTATTGATTGCGAGCACCCGCCCGGCGGGCGAGCGCGCGGCCGCCGGGCCGCCCATCTGGAACCCGCCGAGCTCCGGGGCGGGCGGTACGCCCCGCGCGTCGATCGTATACCGGTTGGACGCCGGCTGCCCAGCGGCCGTCCGAACCGCCCAGCCCGCGACGGTCAATGACAATACCAGGGCCAGTCGCGTCGTCGGGCGGACCGGGGAGAGGAGGCGATCGATCGTCTTCATGAAGAGGGTTGGCGGCGCCTCAGGGCTCGACGGCGCGGGGCGCCTGGCTCGCGGGACGGGCGGACAATTCGGCTAGCCGGTCGAGCACGGAGACGACCGGCCCGGGGCTGCCGTCCGGGTTCCAGGCCTCCCGCTCGGGGGCCCAATAGAATACGCCGAGGCCATGGGGGGCTTTTTGGACGGTGCGCACGATGTCGGCCATGTACTGCAGCCGCCCGGCGGGCGTCTCCGGCCAGCGCATGCTCGTGTTATGGGGAACCCGGGATCGGCCGTAGCCGGTTTCGACGACGACAAAATCTTTGCCGTAACGGGCGGCGCACCGGGACAAGTTCTCCCACAGCTGCTCCAGGGTGCCGTGATTCCATTCCGGGTAAAAACTCTGCGCGATGATGTCATAGTCCACGTGCGCCTGGTCCAGATGGTCGAAAAACCACTGCGTCACCGCCGCACTGGCCCCTTGATCGATGTGGATCGCGATGCGGGGGGGCGCGTCGCCGGCGGCCGCTTTGACGCCCCGAATGCCCGCCTTGAGCAGACGGGTCAGATGCTCCCATTGCACCGCCGCGTCGTAAGGTGCCGGCGGGGGGTACGCGGCATTTCCCGGAATTTGGAGCTGGGCCAAGGGCCACTGGGTTCCCCGGGTGATCTCGTTGCCGATCTGCACCCAATCGGGCATGGCGCCAGCCTCCTTAAACGCCCGGATCGTCGCATAGGCGTAGGCCTGCCAGGCCGCTTCCAGGCCGCCGATATCGAGCCCCCGCCAGGCCGTGGGGATCTCCTGGTGCTGCGGATCGGCCCACGTATCCGAGAAGTGCAGATCCAGCACAAACGTCGCGCCCAGGGCTTTGATGCGCCGGGCCAGGGGCAGGGCGGCCGCCAGCGTGTTGTTG
Source organism: uncultured Opitutaceae bacterium (assembly GCA_964634535.1). Classification (GTDB taxonomy): domain Bacteria; phylum Verrucomicrobiota; class Verrucomicrobiia; order Opitutales; family Opitutaceae; genus Palsa-1447. Next base: position 3,131 of record CAZWMF010000187.1, read on the forward strand.
GGCGCCTGGCGGACCGGCTCGACGAAGACCCGCACGCGATACGCCGTCCAGCCATGCCGATAGAGGATGGTGAGTTCGTCGCCGGGCCGGCCGTGGTCGCGATAGACCGGCAAGGGCCCCCAGGGTCCGCGACCCGGCGCATCCAATGCGGAAATATCCGCGCCCAGGACAAACGGGCTCGAGGGCGGCGCCCCGGCGGCCGGGAACGGCGACGCCAACCCGAGCAGCGCCGGCGCGAGCGCGGCCCAGCGGTTTCCCATCCGGTCCGGCAACCCCAATCGCCGGCGCATCGGGCCGACGGCGACTGCGGTGGAAAACGGGCGCCAGATTCGCCGGAAACATTGGCCGATGCGGGCTAGGCAGTTTTCCATGGTAGGCTCCTCGATGATCGTGCGCGGCCGGCCGGGGACCGCGGCCAACGCGATGCGCACCGACCGGCTATAAGGCGTCGCGCCGCCGCGCTCAAGACTCAAGGTGTTCCCTTTCGATTTGCTCGAGCGTCTTGCCTTTGGTTTCCGGTAGCTTCCGGCGAATGAACAGGAAGCCGCCCAGGCAGATCGCCGCATACAATCCAAACGTGCCGGCCGGGCCGAGCCAGGCGTTGAGCAGGGGGAAGGTGTAGGTCAGGATGAAACAGGCGATCCAGAGGGCGGCCACCGCCATGGACATGGCCGCGCCGCGAATGCGGTTGGGAAAGATCTCCGCAATGACGACCCAGGTGACGGGCGCCAGCGAGGTGGCATAGGCGGCGATGGCGGCGAGCACGAGCAGGAGGAGCGGCAGTCCGTGGATTCCGCGGGCGAAACATCCCCCCAATGCGAGATAGATCAACGCCAGGGCGCCGGCGCCGAACAGCATCAAGGGCCGGCGGCCGCCGCGGTCGACCGTCGCCAGCGCGACCAGTGTGAACAGGAGGTTCACCGAGCCGGTCCAGGCGATATTCTGCAGGACCGTCGAAATATCGTAGCCGGCCGCGCGGAAGATCTCCTCGGCATAATTGAAGATCACATTGATGCCGCACCATTGCTGGAACACGGCGAGGCCGATGCCGAGCACCAGCGCCTTCCGCAAGCGCGGCTCGAGCAGGTCGCGCAGGCGAAGTCGACCGGTCTCGGCCGCGGCGAGATTGGCCGCGATGTCCGCCAGCGCCGCGTCGGCATAGGCCGACCCGCCCACCTTTGCCAGGACGGCGCGCGCCCGGTCCGTCTGGGCCTGGCGCGCCAGCCAACGGGGGCTCTCCGGCACAAAGAACAAGCCGACGAAGAAAAGAATCGCCGGGACGGCGGTGAGGCCAAACATCCACCGCCAGCCCTCCTGGCCATACCACGAGTTCCGGATGAATTCATCCGAGGCCCCCCGGGGCAGGGCGCGAACCAGGTACCAATTGACGATTTGGGCGGCAAACACGCCGACGACGATCGTCAGCTGGTTGAGCGCAACCAGCCGTCCGCGCATCCGCGCCGGGGCGATCTCCGAAATGTACATCGGGGACAAGCTGGAGGCCAGGCCGATCGCCACGCCGCCCAGAATCCGCCAGGTGACGAAAATGGCAAAGTTAGGCGCGAGCGCGTTGCCGACCGACGTCACGGCAAAAAGCGCCGCCGCCACCACGAGCAGGCGTTTCCGCCCCCACGGATCGCTGAGGATGCCCGCCACCAAAGCTCCGCCCATGCAGCCGACCAGCGCGCAACTGTTCGCCCACCCGATGACGGCGGGCGAGGTGAGGTCGAAGTAGCGTTCAAAAAATGGCTTGGCCCCCCCAATCACCACCCAATCCCAGCCAAACAGGAGGCCGCCCAGCGCCGCCACGGCGGCCACGAGCCAGACATAGGCGAGGTGAAATTCACCCCGGGAATCGGCGGCGGTAGGCGGTGGAGGGGAGGCGATCACGGTGGGCGGGGCTAAGCGCCGAAGTTAACTCAGGTCGGCCGCGCCGGCATGCCCGGGATTGTCGCGCAGGATGTCCCGCAGGAGCCGGCGGGCCCGCGCCTTCCGTCCCAGGCCCAGCCAGGCCTGCGCTTCCAGGAAGCGCCCAGTCTCCCGCTGGCGCGCCGCGAGGTCGTCGACGAAGAGCCGCATGTTCGGCAGGGAAGTGGCAAAATAGTCGATTTTGGCGGGCGCCCGCGCGAGCCGCCGGGCGTGGGCCAGCAATGACTGCAAGAGTGTTCGAGCCTCGGCCGCCCGCCCCAACTTCTGCAGGGCCCGGGCGCTATAGTAGGTCATTTCCGAGTACGTCCGCACGCTCATCGCCTGGAAATCCCCCCGATGCTCCGCCGCGATCGTCCACTGGGCGAGCGCACCCGTCCGATCGCGGACGGCCGCCAGCGCGCAGCCCAGCCCGTAGTGCGCGTCGCTTCGGTTGGCCAGCAGATGGTTGCCTTCGCCCAGATTGTCCGGCGCGTCCAGCGCCGCGCGAAACCAAGCGACGGCCGATTTGAACCGACCTCGCTCCAGGGCGCGACGCCCGAGCGCCAGCTGAGTGCGCCGATACTGGCCGAGCGCCTGGCCCTCGCCTCCTTCCCAGGGCTGGAACCGCCGGGTCGCCAAAATCGCGCGGGCGGCGGCCGGGCGGCCAACCTGGTTGCAGAGGGCGCAATACTCGACCGCCAAGTCGTCGCGCTCGAGCACCAGGGTGCGATGCCGCCGCAATTCGCCGAGCCGGCGGGCCGGCCGCTCGCCCAGCCGCTTCCAGAGTTGATCGCGTTCGTAGAGGAGCCGGGCGCTGCCGCGCCGCGTGCGGAAGGCCTGCTCGTAGGCGGCGCGGGCGCGCCGGGGATCGCCCAAATCATTCGCATAGGCGATGCCGAGATTGCGCCACGCCTGCGCATTACCCGGCGCCCGACGGACGGATCGTTCCCAACAGGCGATGGCCTCCGCCGGGCGGCGCCGATCGTACAGCAGGTTTCCGAGATAGAGCGGGGCCCGGGCATCCCGGGGATTCGCGGCCATCGCGTACTCGAGGATCGCGATCTCTTCGACCCGCGCCGGGAAGCAATAGGTGGCGTCGGCGCGGCCGGCCGCCCGGAGCTGCCGGGCGGCGCCCACGCGGTCGCCGCGCAGGTGGCAAATCCAGGCGCGGTAATAGTGGATCAGCGGCTCGGTGCCAAGCGAGCCGTCGGGTCGATCCACCGATGGGGACGCCGCCGAGGCCAGGATCTCCCCGGCCTCGTCCAGCAGGCCGGCCCGGATGCAATCCAACGCGAGGTCCAGCCGCACTTGGTTGTCGCAGGTGAGCGGCTGCCCGGCCAGATGGCGGGCCCACCAATCGAGGGGATCGAGACGCAGGGTTTCGCCGAGCAGCGCGTCGGCTTCGGTCGGGCGTCCCAATCGGCGCAACACGACCGCCTTCAGATCGCGCGCGCGCAAGTTGTCGGCGTTCGCCCGCAGCGCGCGATCCACGTGGTACAGGGCCAGGACCCAATGCGCGCGCAGGCAGTCGATTTCCGCGAGCCGGTGGAAACCGGCCGCCTGCCAGGCGTGGTTCCACGTGGCCTTGTAGACGGCGGCATAGGCCTCCGCGACCCAGTCGCGGCTTTCCGGTGCGAGCCCGCCCGGCGGGCCGGGCCGATCGACCGCAGCCAAGGCCTGCGCACGCTGATGCAGCAGGCAGCAACCCAATTGATAATACGCTTCGCCGTCGGGCGGGTTGGGATTGCGCGCCGTCAGCCGCGCCAGGCTGGCGCGGAGATGGCGTTCGGCATCGGCCAATTCACCGCGCCGCATATGCCAGCGCCCCAGGGCAAGACGGCACCGGGAGTCTCCCGGGTCGCGACGCACCGCCTCGGCCCAGTACGTTTCCGGCCGGCGGGTGACATGGCGGTATTGTTCGAGATGGACGCCGATGCCGTACAGTTCGTCGTTGCTACGCACCTGCCGGGGCGCCGGCGGCTCCTGGGCGGCCGCCGGGACCGGGGCGGGGGCGCGGCCCCGCGGCGCATACCGGATCAGCTCGCGTCCGTCGCCGGCCGCCACGCTCAGGGTGAAGGCCTCCTCCGGCGTTCCGCGCGGCACGGCGATTTCGAAGACGAGCGGCCGGTCGGGCGCCAGCCGCTGCCGCCATTCGCTGTCCACCCGGCCCGCGCGCTCGAGCCGCACCGTGGCCTCGGGATGCACGGCCGTGACCGCCACTCCCACCCGGGCCAATCCGACCCGCGTCGACCCGGCGGCGATCCGCAGGCTTACCGCGGCGTCGCGATTGGCCTGCTGAGCCGGCCCAATGGCGCGGATCGGATACCAAAACTGGCTCCACGACTTGGTCTCGCCCGGCTGCAGGAATGAAAAATCGGGCTGATTGTCCGTATAGACCCCGGCCATCAATTCGATGTAGGGCCCATATTCCCCGCGTTCGTCCGGGTCGGTGAGGTTGCGATCCCAGGCGTAGCCAAATTCGTGGTTGCCCCAGGTCCATTGCTTTTTGCCCGG